>DASXLF010000195.1:0-37732 GCA_036496405.1 Steroidobacteraceae bacterium
TACGCAGCACCCCTGGCTCACCGTGGTCGGCGGCGCGCGGCAGTACGTCGCCAAGCTGTGCGCGCCATTTCGCGAGCGCATACATCTGCAGCGCGGCGTGCGGCAGGTGCGGCGCGAACACGGTCAGGTCGCCGTCACCGACGAGTCCGGGCGCGTGGCCCGCTACGATCGCGTCATCCTCGCCTGCCATGCCGATCAGGCGTTAGCCATGCTCGGCGACGCCGACGACCGCGAACACAGCGTGCTGGGCGAATTCAAGTACCAACTCAACACCGCGCTGCTGCATACCGATGCGGCGATCATGCCCATGACCCGGCGCTGCTGGTCATCCTGGAATTACCGCGTCGCCGCGGACGCCGACGGTGCCGCGAGCCCCAGCACTGTGTATTGGATCAACAGTCTGCAAAACATCCCCGGCCCGCGCAATTACTTCGTTTCGATCAATGGTGAGCGGACGCTGCGGCCGGAGAAGATTCTACGGCGCATTTGCTACCAACACCCGCTGTTCAATAGCGGCGCCATTCGCGCGCAGCGCGAGTTGCCGCAACTGAACGCTCGCCATACCGGGGTGTATTTCTGCGGCAGCTATTTCCGCTATGGCTTCCACGAGGATGCCTTGAGCGCGGCACTGGATTTGAGCCGCGAACTCGGTCACGACGCATGGCACTGAATTCCTGCGTGTACGAATGCCAGGTCATGCACCAGCGCCTGGCGCCCTCGCGCTATGCGTTGCGGCACGCACTGTTCATGTTCTATCTCGACCTGGATGAGCTCGAGCTGTTATCGCAACGCTTGCGCCTGTTCAGCCACCGAGGCTGGAATCTGTATAGCTTTCGCGATGACGATCACATGCCCGGCTGCGGCGGCGTCGGCCGGCCGCTCAGGCACCGGCTGGAGCAGTACCTGTCGGAACAGGGAATCCGCTTGAGTTCCGACAGCCGCATCTGCCTGCTGACTTTGCCGCGAGTACTCGGCTACGTCTTCAATCCCATCTCAGTGTATTTCTGTTTCCAGCGCGCATCCGATACGCCGCTGTGCGCGGTGGCCGAGGTCGGCAATACCTTTGGCGAGCAGAAACTGTACCTGCTGCCGGCGCCGGACGCGGCCGACCAGGAGCTTTTTACGCTGCGCATCCCCAAGCACTACTATGTCTCGCCGTTCTCCAGCCTGACGCTGCAATTCGATTTCCGTTTGCGAGTGCCGGCACAGGCGCTCGATATCCGCGTCGATGACTATGATGGCGATCGCCGCGTGCTGCGCAGCGGCCTGCGCGGCCAGCGATGCGCGTTGAGCGATTCGCGGCTGCTGTGGTTTGCGCTCAAATATCCGCTGCTGACGCTCAAAGTCATCGGCCTGATTCACTGGCACGCCCTGCGCCTGTGGCGCCGAGGCCTGCCGTGGTACCGCAAGCGCGACAATCCGCAGTTGCAGTTGCAGGTGCTCAAACCCAAGGGATTGGCGAAACCATGATTTGGCTGTTGCGACTGGCATTTTCGGCGGTGCTCGTGATCATGCTGTGCGTCACCGGCTGGGCCAGCGCCCAGGTGCCGTTATGGCAGACTCCGCATCAGGTGCTGGTCCACCCGTGGTTCGTGGCCACCTTGTTCGACACTTATTTCGCCTTCCTGACCTTCTATGCCTGGCTCGCCTACCGCGAGCGCACAGCGCTGGCGCGCATCGTCTGGCTGGTCGCGATCCTCTTGCTCGGCAATATCGCCATGGCGACCTACATGCTGCAGCTGCTATGGCGTGTACCCGCCAATGCCGGCATGACACAGATTCTCTTGCGGCCAGGACTGCGCCATGGCGCTTGAAGCGTTGCTCGAGCGTGACATTCTTCCAGATGCGCTGCTGCGCCTGGGCATCCGTCGCCTGCTGCGTCAGCGCCTGCGCGAGGAATGCCGCGGCGACGGCGAATTGCAATCGGCCGCGTTGCGGGGCTTGATCGCGCAATTGCGCCGCAGTCCGATTGCGATCGACACTGATGCGGCCAACGCACAGCACTACGAGCTGCCCACGGGCTTCTTCCAGCTGTGCCTGGGTAAGCACCTGAAGTACAGCAGCGGACTGTGGACTGCCGGCATCACAACGCTGGACGCGGCCGAGGAAGCCATGCTGCACCTGACGTGCGAGCGGGCCCGCATCGCCGACGGACAACGGATACTCGAACTCGGGTGCGGCTGGGGTTCGCTAGCGCTGTGGTTGGCCGAGCACTACCCGGCAGCCCACATTACCGGCGTATCGAATTCCGCCAGCCAGCGCCGGCACATCGAGGACCAATGCGCCCGCCGCGGCCTGCACAACCTGCGCATCATCACCTGCGACATGAATCGCTTCGATACTCCCGAGCGCTTCGATCGCGTGGTGTCGGTCGAGATGTTCGAGCACATGAAGAACTATGAGCGGCTGCTGGCGAATATCGGCCGCTGGCTGGCGTCAGACGGACTGCTGTTCGTCCATATCTTCACCCATCGCGAATACGCCTATCACTTCGAAGCCCGCGATGAATCGGACTGGCTGGCACGCTACTTTTTCAGTGGCGGCATTATGCCCAGCGATGATCTGCTGCTGCATTTCCAGGACGATCTACGGCTGCTGGAGCGATGGCGTGTGTGCGGCAGGCATTATCAGCAGACAGCCGAAGCGTGGCTGGCGAACATGGATCGGCACGAGGCCGACGTGCGACCGCTGCTGGCCGCCACCTATGGCCGGCCGCAGGTCACACGCTGGTGGGTCTACTGGCGGGTGTTCTTTCTTGCCTGCGCCGAGCTTTGGGGTTATCGCGACGGTCAAGAATGGCAGGTATCGCACTATCTGTTCGCCAAGCCACCCGCCCGGAATGCAGCGTGACGTGCCCGCGCGGAACCTATCACGTATGCTGCCAAGCGCGGGCAAGCTCTCGTGGCTCGAACGCACCCGAGAACGTCTGTTCGCCCAGCGACACGTACACAGTGCGTTCCGATACCGATAGATCCATTTCCATGCGCCGTTCCAGACGCGTCACCAGCGCGGCCAGCAGTTCGCGCTCCACGGCGATGATCTCCAGAGCCTCACCGCGATGGATGTGCTCACCCCGAAGGCGCGCCAGCCAGCTATCGACATCGCGATGCGCATACACCACCACGCGCCGTGCGGCCTTGCTGGCCTTGTGCAGGCGTCCGGCTTCCGGCGCGCCGATATCGATCCAGGTCAACAGAGCCCCGGTCAGATCGCGCACGGCGATCGCCGGTTCGTCCGGATCCGAAAGGCCCTTGGAAAATGCGATGCCCTCGGCGTACTCCAGGCAATAGGCCAGCAGGCGGGTGAGCAGATAGTCGGCGGTCTCAGAGGGATGCCTGGCCATGCGCACAGTCAGCGTCTCATAGACATTGCGATCGGCATCGGCCAGCCGCACCGTGAACACATAGATGGTCGAACTCAGGCCCATGCGCCCGAACCCACTCGCCGCACCGCCTGCGACCAGTCCGCCATTTGTTGTTGTGCCCAATCGCGTCCGCGCGCGGGTTCGAAGCGGCGATCGACGCGCCAATTGTCGACCACGTCGGCCTCGGAAGCCCAGTACCCTGCCCCCAGTCCGGCAAGGTAGGCGGCCCCGAGCGCCGTGGTCTCGGTGACTACGGGCCGCACCACCGGCACGCCCAGCAGATCGGCTTGAAACTGCAGCAGCAGATTGTTGGCGCTGGCGCCGCCGTCCACCCGCAGTTCCACCATGGGCTGCCCGGAATCACGCTGCATCGCCTGCAGCACTTCGAAGCTCTGGAAGGCGATGGCCTCGAGTGCTGCACGTGCCAGGTGTGCGCGTGTAGTGCCACGGGTCAGACCCAGGATGGCTCCGCGGGCCATGGGGTCCCAATGCGGCGCGCCCAATCCGGCGAAGGCCGGCACGAAGTGCACGCCACCGGCATCCGGTACGCTCGCGGCCAGTGCCTCGATTTCGCTCGCCGTGGCAATGATCCCCAGACCGTCACGCAGCCACTGCACCGCCGCGCCGGCCACGAACACACTGCCCTCCAGTGCGTAGGTGCGGTGCTCGCGCTGCCAGGCGATGGTACTCACCAGGCGGTGCCGGGAATAAATCGGCGTCGCGCCGGTATTCATCAGCACGAAACAGCCGGTGCCGTAGGTGTTCTTGGCCGTGCCGCGCGCGAAACAGGCTTGACCGAACAGTGCCGCCTGCTGATCGCCGGCGATGCCCGTGACCGGTACCCGCCGGCCGTCAATCTCCGCTTGCGGGGCCTCCGGCGGCGTCAGCGACGAGGCAACCAACATCGGCAGGCAGGCGCGCGGAACGTTGAACAGATCCAGCATCTCCTGCGACCAGGCGCCGGACTCCAGATCCAGCAATAACGTGCGGCTGGCGTTGGTCGCGTCGGTGACATGGCTGCGACCACCGGTCAGGTTGAAGATCAGCCAGCTGTCGATGGTGCCGAAGAGCACCTCGCCCAGTTCGGCGCGTGCGCGCGCCTGCGGCACATGATCGAGCAGCCAGGCAATCTTGGTGGCGGAAAAATATGGATCCAGGCGCAAGCCCGTCCTGCGCGCCACCTCGGCCTCGTGTCCTTGCTCGCGCAGTCGCTCGCAATGAGCGGCGGTGCGCCGGTCCTGCCAGACGATGGCCGGCGCCACCGGGCGGCCGGTGGCGCGCTCCCATAGCAGACAGGTCTCGCGTTGATTGGTGACACCGATGGCGGCGATGTCGGTGGCATTGGCTCCGGCCTTGGCCATCACCTCGCTCACAGTCGCACGCTGGCTCGCCCAGATCTCCTGAGCGTCGTGCTCAACCCATCCCGGTTGCGGAAGTCGCTGCGTGAGCTCACGTTGGGATACGGCGACGGGAGTGCCCGAGCTATCGAACAGGATGGAGCGCGAACTGGTGGTCCCCTGATCGAGCGCCAACACAAAGCGGGTCATCGAGTGAGTATACAACCCGGCCAGCGGCCGATCGGCGCCGACATCGCCGGATTACACTGGCGCCATGGGCACCGCCATTGAGCGCACGGATTTTTTTCGCCGGCTGCAGCAGCATCGCGCCGAAAACGTCTTCAACCCCTGGAGCGAACGCAATGCGCGCGATGAGGCGGACGGCAACGGACCGCAGGCGCGCCGCCGGCGACTGCTGGCGCATCTGGCCATAGAACCCGCACGACTGCTGATCGGCGAGGCCTCGGGCTATCAGGGCTGCCGTATCAGCGGCATTCCGTTCACCAGCGAGCGGCTGATCAATGCAGGCCTGATCCCGCGCATCGGCTCGGAGCCCACGCGTCTGTCAACGCGGCGCATTCCGTGGAGCGAACCGTCCGCGACCATCGTCTGGGCCACCTTGCAGGAACTTGGCATCGCGGAAAACACCGTGCTGTGGAACGCCTTTCCCTGGCACCCGCATCGGGCCGGCGAAGCGCACTCCAATCGCACGCCGACTGCTGCTGAGTGCGCCGAGGGCTTGCCGGTGTTGCAGGCACTGCTCAGCGCCTTCCCGCGCGCCAGGGTTTTTGCGGTCGGCCGACAGGCCGAGCGGGCCTTGGTGGCCATCGGCCGGCCGGCGCAGGCGCTGCGGCATCCAGCCATGGGCGGCGCCACTCGATTTCGCCAGATGCTGAAACAGACTCTCACCGCGATATCGTGACATCACACGTGCACGGCTGCGCGTACCTGAGTATCCGGGCCAGTGTGATGAGGCCGGAACAGCCGGCCTTGTTCGGCCAGCAGCACGCACGCCAGACACACCAGGCCGCTGGCCAGCGCGCCACCGGCCAATGGCACGGTCGAATTGCTGAACTGCCGGCCAATGGCGGCACCCACCAATGCGCCACCGAAGGTGGTGGTGAAACCCTGGATCGAGGCGCCGACGCCGGCGATCGAACCGAGTGGTTCCATGGCCATGGCGCCGAAATTCGATACCGCCAGGCTGAAGCAGGCCATGGTGGCCGCCTGCAGCGCGACGAACGTCCACAAGGTCTCCAGCCCGAGATAGGCCACCAGCACGTGCGCCAGCGTCACGCCCAGGTACACCAGCAGAGCCGCGTGCGATATGCGCCGCATGCCCAGGCGCTCGACGATGCGGGAATTGAGCAGTGAGGCCAGACCCATGAATACCGCGCACAGTGCGAACATGGTCGGCATCAGGCTGGCGCGGTGAAACACGTCGGCGAAGATCTGCTGCACCATGCCCACGTAGGCCAGCAACGAGCCAAACATCACGGTGATGGCGAGCGTGTAACACAGGGAGATGCGGTTACCGAGCACCAGGCGCACGGCATTGACGATATGACTGCGCGTCAGCATCAGCCGGAACTCGGGATGCAGAGTCTCCGGCAGCCGCAGCAATGCCCACACGCCGATGACCGAGGCGAACGCGCCGAACACGATGAAGATGTAGCGCCACGGCGCCAGCAGCAGGATCAGCTGGCCGAGACTGGGCGCGATGATCGGCACCATCAGGAAGATCACGAACGTCAGCGACAGCACCCGCGCCATGGGCCGTCCGGAATACAGGTCGCGAATCACCGAGCGCGTCACCACTACGCTGGCGGCGGCCAAGCCGTGCAACAATCGCCAGCCGAGCAGCGCCGCGAAACTATTGGTCAGCCCGCACAGCACCGCGGCCAGTGCATACAGCGTGAGGCCACTCAACAGCACTGGGCGCCGACCGAAGCGGTCCGACATCAGCCCCCAGAACAGCTGGCCCAGGCCCACGCCGACCACGTAGGCGGTGACCACCCATTGGCCAGAGTTGGCGTTGGCCACGTGCAGCTCGCGCACGATGGTCGGCAGCGCCGGCAGCATGGCATCCACGGCAATCGCCTGCGTCGACAGCATCGCTGCCGCAAGCGCCACGAATTCGCGAAAGCCGATACCGCCCTCGGCCGCGAAGCGCGATTGCACGTCGCTAGGGCCCTTCAACCGTATCGCCTTCAGCGCGGAATTTCGCCAGTGGTCCGTTGGGGGCCAGCAGATCGTAGATCGGCCGCATCGCCAGGCTCACGCGATCGTTGGTGAGCGCGGCCTCGGCGGCGTTATCCCAGCCGGCGACGGCGCTCTCGAACAGCGCCTTGATGCGGGGGGAGTTCGACATCGCAGTCATGCACGCCTCGCGCTGATCGGAAAAGGTCAGCCGGCGCAGGCGATCCACATCGCCGACCGCCCAGGCGTCGGCGCGCTGCTGCATGGCAGGCAGATCCGTTTCCAATCGGCTCACCGTGGTTTCCAGACAGCTGACCTCGATGCTCGGCGGCAAGGCGCTGACTTCCTTGAGCGCGCCGGATGGGTCCTGCACCGCCAGCACCGCGGGATTCACCCGCACGTGACGCTTGGCAGCCAGCTTGAGCACGGTCTTTTCGATCTCGTCGTGTCCGGTGAGTCCGGCCGCATCGACGGCTTTGCCATAGAGCCGATAGGCCGCAAACGCGGGCCGCAGTTGCTCGATGCGCGAGTCCTTGGGATCAAAGCGCGCCTTGAGAGCCTCGAAGCGTGCGTACAAGTTTGGCGGCAGCCAGTCCTTGAGGGCCGTCCGGCCCGGATCCTTCTGCACGCCACGCCACTGGAAATATAGCCGGATCATCGCGAACGGCCCGATATTCGCCGACACCGACGGACCGCTCGGCAGCACCTGCTGCGATTGACTGAGTGCCGCCTCCACTTCGCTCGAGCGCCAGATCATCTTGCGCGGCACGTGATTCAGCGTGCCCAGCACCCACAGCACGTGATCCCCGCGCGTGACTTTCCATAGCCGCGGGCCCGGCCGCTCGCCGATGACCTGGACCTCTTGCAGCTGATCGATCGCTGGGCCGCCGGATGTCTGCGGCTCCGTGGGCGCTGCAACCGACGATGTACCGAGCCAGAGCGTGCCGGCGACAATCAGTGCGCGTGCGCAGCCTTCCATTGCTTGACTGCGGCCATGGTGTTGGCGACGTGCTGATCCGGATTCAGATCGGTGTAGGTGTAGAGCACTTTGCCGTCCGGCGCGATCACATACGAGGTCCGGTTGGCGTATAGCGGATTCTGTGCCAGCACTGCATCGTAGGACTTCATGATGTGCTGATCCGGATCGGCCGCCACCGCGAACTTGTTGCGGCACTCGGTGACCGAGAACTTGTTGAGAGTATCGATCTTATCGTGCGACACGCCGATGACAGTGGCGCCGAGCGCCTGAAAGTTCGGCGTGGCTTCGGCGAAATCATGCGCCTCGACCGTGCAGCCGGGCGTGAACGCGGCCGGGTAGAAATACAGCACCACCGGGCCCTTCTTGAGCGCACTGGCGAGCGAGAAATCGAACGACTTGCCGGCCAATGATGCCTGCGTGCTGAAATCCGGGGCCTGGTCACCCACTTTCAGCGCCGCGGTGGCCACTCCGACGCAACTCAACATCAACAGCAATGCTGTCAGGCGCTTCATGGGGACTCCTTACCGTTGGGGGACGGCGATTATAGTGCGCAATTATCCGCGAAACTCTGCAATCGCGGCCGGTACCGCCGACTCGTTCAGCGGCGCCATCAAATGTACGCCCGCGACTCCAGGTATCTGCTGGTATTCGTGCATCAGCTCGACGCAGATGCGGCGCCCTTCGGCCTTCGGGTCGCTGGCCGCTTCCAGTCGGGCGATGAGCGGCTCGGGGATGATCGAGCCGAACAATTTATCCCGAATCCAGCGCGCCGAACGCGCCGAGGCCAGCGGCGCCACGCCAATCAGGAGAAACATGTGCTGTGGAATGCCGTGTTCGCTCAGGCGTGCGACGTAGCGGCGCAGAATCGCGGCGTCCATGCAGAACTGCGTCTGCACGAACTGCGCGCCGGCCTCGAGTTTGCGCAACAGCGAGACCGGCTTCCAGTCGCTGCCCGGGTCGCTGGGCGTGTCCGCCGCGCCCAGGAAGAACTCGATGTGGCCGGTGATCGGCCGGCCGGTGGGCAGCTCGTGGCGGTCGCGCATGAGCGCCGCCGTGCGCACCAGCGCCGTGGCGTCCAGATCGAACACGGCTTTGGCATCGGGCTGATCCCCGGCGGTGGGATCGTCGCCCCGCAGGGAAAGCAGGTTGTTGATGCCCTGCGCGGCCGCGCCCAGCAGCAGGCTCTGCAGGGCGATGCGATTGCGGTCGCGGCAGGTCAACTGCAATACCGGCTCGAGCCCGCTGCGCGCGAGCAGTGCCGCGGCCGTGAGCGTATCCATGTGAGCGCGCGCGCTGGCCCCGTCAGTGACATTGACGGCATCGACGTGACCGCGTAGCGGCGCCGCGCGTTCGAGCAGTTCCTGCGGATCGGCCGACAGGGGCGGCGTGATCTCGGCCGTGATCGCGAATTCCCCCGCGCGCAGCCGTCGCTCCAACCCGCTGCTTGCCATGGTTCGTGGTCCTAACTTGTTTTGAGGCATTCAGTGTAGCAAACACGATGTATTCGTGTGATGCTTAAGATTACTTCTGTATCACATTGATTTAACATTACTAATTAGTGGCCGCCTGCTATTGATCGAGCTTGTCGATCTGCAGTGACTGCGCGCCACCCTTGCCGGCCACACAGCTGATCTCGCCGGACAGATCACCGCTCTGCGGCAGCGGACTGCCGGAGCTGGAGATGCGCGCCACCACCAGTACTTTCTGACCGGGCTGCACACCGTGGCCGGCCACCATGGCGTCGGCGGCCGAGAGGTCCACGTCCTGCGGTAGCCGCGCCGGGCGGCGTTTGACCGCCAGTGGCGCCCCGCCGGTCGGCGAGCGCACGAATACAAACAGCGATGCGTCCGCCGGTATTTTTGCGGCCAAAGCCGCGGATACGGTGACATGCAGATGAATCGCGGTCGCGGCATCGACCGGCACATTGGTCGCCTGCAGTTGCTTATCGATCTCATCGATCTGGCGCTGCAGGGCGACGCGAATGTTCTGCGGCGGCGACAGACTGAGCATGGTCTCGAAGTGCTGGCGCGCCACATCCAGCCGTCCCTGCTGATAGGCGGTGACCGCGCTGTAGAACAGCGCCTTAGGCGAGGTGGGATCGAGCTGTAGCGCGCGCGCGAGGAATTCCGGGGCTTTGCCCGCCTGCTGCGGATCGCCGCCCAGTAGCATGGCTTCGGCCATGCCGGCCAGCGCCGCGGCATTGCCGCCACTGGCCAGACGATTGGCGCGCTGAAAGCAGCGCAGCGCCAGTGAATAGTTGCCGATGGTCCCGTAGGCCCGGCCGAGAGCCAGCCAGCCGTCGAGGTCCTGCGGGGCGCGCTCAAGATGCCGCGCCAGCGTCGGGATGACCTGGCTCGAACTATCCTGGGCCAACTTTGACCAGCCGCGATCACCCAGCCACAGGTAAAGGCCGGCGCCCGCAGCGATGAGTACCACCGCCGTCAGCACCGCGGCGCCCGCGG
Organism: Steroidobacteraceae bacterium; assembly: GCA_036496405.1. Taxonomy (GTDB): domain Bacteria; phylum Pseudomonadota; class Gammaproteobacteria; order Steroidobacterales; family Steroidobacteraceae; genus FEN-1191. The sequence goes on from DASXLF010000195.1 coordinate 10,342, forward strand.
CGCGCGGCGCGCCCACGCGCGTGCGCAGCAGCGGCCAGGCGACGAAGGCCACGGCAATCGCACTCAGCAAGGCGGCGCCCAGGACGAAGACGCTCATGGGTCGAGCGGCTCTTCGACATCCGGCCCGTCATCCACATGTCGCCGCTTATCGCGTAGCACGCGCACGGCGACCACCAGACCGGCCAGCATGAACAGCGCCGGTGCACCCCAAAGCCAGGCGTTACGCCAATTCATGCGTGGCCGGAACAGTATGAATTCCCCGTAGCGCGCCACCATGCGATCGCGAATCTGATCGTCGGTCTCCCCCGCCAGCACCTGCTCGCGCACGTCGCGGCGCAGATCCGCAGCCAGCCCCACTGGCGAATCCGCCAGCGACTCGTTCTGGCACTGCATGCAGCGCAGCTCGTGTGTCAGGGCGAGATAGCGCTGCTGTAGCACCGGGTCGGGAATGGGCGGGCTGCTGTCGACCGCAAATGCCGGCGTGCACAACAGCCAACAGAACAGCACTGGCGCCAGGACTTTCATGGCAGGCGCGAGAGAAACTCCCCCTGCCATATCTCCGGCGTTAGCGCACCGACGTGCTTGAACACGACGGTGCCATCCGGGTTGATCAGAAAACTTTCGGGCGCGCCATACACACCCCAGTCGATGGCGACCCGACCCTCGCGATCCGCGGCCACGCGCTCGTAGGGATCGCCCAGCTCGTTGAGGAACGCGCGCGCCTGAGCATCGTCATCCTTCCAGTCGATGCCGAAGATGGGAACTTTGCCCTGCTGCTTGATCTGCAGCAGCGTCTGGTGTTCGGCACGGCACTCCGTGCACCAGGTGCCCCAAACATTCACCAGCGACCAGTGGCCGCGCAATGCCTGGGTCCGCACCGGCGTGTGTTCATCGAGCAGACCCGGCAGGCTGAATTGCGGCGCCGGCTTGCCCAGCAGCGGTGACACGATGATGCCCTTGTCGCTTGCATGACGCAGTCCGCTGATCAACACCAGCAGCAGCACGGCAAACGCGCCCAGCGGCAGCAGGAAGCGGTTCAATGCCGGCCTTCCGGCTGCGGCCTGAGTGCCAGCGCGGGCGCGGTGGCGGTGGCGGTGGCGGTGACCGCCCCGGCTCGCTGCCGGCGGCCCCATACCGCGGTGACGCCGCCGATGGCCATGATCAGCGCGCCCAGCCAGATGAATCGGATCAATGGCCGGTATTGCAGGCGCAGGCTGTAGGCACCGGCACCCACATCATCGCCAAGAGCCGCCAGCAGATCGCGCTGCACGGAGGCGGCGATGGCGGCGGTCGTCTGCACCGAGCCTTGAACCCAGTAGCGATGCTTCTCCGGATGCAGTATCGCCACCGGCCTGCCGTGCCGGGTGACGCTGACCGTGCCGCGCACGCCCTCGTAGTTGGGCCCCTCGATGTTCCGCACGCCCTCGTAGCGGAACACGTAATCGGACAGTTGCGCCGTCTGCCCGGGCTTGAGCGCCACATCGCGCTCGATGGTATTGGAATACACGAAGGTCACGCCGATCACGAATATCCCGAGGCCGATATGCGCCACCGACATGCCGGTGATGGTGGCCGGTACGCGGATGCGCCGGCGCAGCCGATTGAGCGGATCCACCAGCGAGGAGAGAATGATCCAGCACCCCAAGGTGGCACCGATCGGGGTGAGGGGCAGCGGATGCGCATACACACCAAAGATCAGCGCCAGCGCCAGCACCAACGCCATGCCCAGCGTGACCAGCAGGGCTCGCCGCGACTCAGCCAGCGCGCCGCGCCGCCAGCGCGCGTGAATGCCCAGTGACAACAATGCCAGCAGCGGCAACACCGGCACCATGAAGCTCGGATTGAAATACGGTGGTCCCACCGACAAGGTGCCCAGGTGCAGCGTATCGGCGATCAGCGGCGCCATGGTGCCGCCGAATACCACCGCCGCGGCGATCACCAGCAGCAGATTGTTGAACAGCAGAAAGGATTCGCGCGAGATCAGTTCGAAGCCGGATGCCGAGACCATGCGCGGCGCGCGCCATGCATACAGCGACAGCGCGCCGCCGATCATCACGATCAGGAATACCAGGATGAATACGCCGCGGCGCGGATCGGCAGCAAAGGAATGCACCGACACCAGTACACCCGAGCGCACCAGGAAAGTTCCGAGCAGGCTCAGGGAAAATGCCGCCACGGCCAGCAGCAGCGTCCAGCTCTTGAACAGGCCGCGTTTGTCCGTGACCGCTATGGAATGAATCAATGCCGTGCCCACCAGCCACGGCATGAAGGAGGCGTTTTCCACCGGATCCCAGAACCAGAAGCCGCCCCAGCCCAGTTCGTAGTAGGCCCACCAGCTGCCAAGCGCGATACCGCAGGCCAGGAAGGCCCAGGCCATGACCGCCCACGGGCGCATCCAGCGCGCCCATAGCTGATCGCGCCGCCCTTCGATCATGGCGGCGCACGCGAACGCGAAGCTCACCGCAAAGCCGACATAGCCCATGTACAGCACCGGCGGATGCACCGCGAACGCCGGGTCCTGCAGCACCGGATTGAGATCGTTGCCATCCGGGACCGGCGGACTCAGCCGGCCGAAGGGATCGGAGGTGCACAGGGTGAAGAGCAGAAAGCCAAAGCTGATGATTCCCAGCACGCCCAGCACGCGCGCGCCGAACGGCGCTGGCAGCAGGCGCAGGCGTGCCACCACCGCCATGGTCCAGCCGGCCAGCACCAGCGTCCACAGCAGCAGCGAGCCTTCGTGCGCGCCCCACAGCGCCGTCACGCGGTAAAATAGCGGCAGCGCGGAATTGGAGTTTTCGGCCACGTAGCGCACCGAGAAGTCATTCTGTACGAAGGCGTGCACCAGCACGCCAGCGGCCAAGGCCAGGAACACGAACTGCCCGGCGGCCGCCGAGGGCACTACGGCCAGCCAGCGTTCACGGCCCAGCGCCGGGCCGGCAAGGCCAAAGAATGCCTGCGCCGCGGACAGCAGCAGCGCCAGCATCAGAGCGTAGTGGCCAAGCTCCACCAGCATCAGCGAGCGCTCCCGCTGCCGTTGGCCGCCTGCTTGAGCGAGCGGGCGACTTCCGGAGGCATGTATTTCTCATCGTGCTTGGCGAGCACTTCATCGGCGACGAAGGTGCCGCTCGCATCCAGCCGTCCATGTGCCACCACGCCGGCGCCTTCGCGGAACAGGTCGGGCAGCACCTTGTCGTAGCGCACCGGCACGCTGTGCCGGAAGTCGGTGACCACGAAATTCACTTCCAGCGAACCCGGCGTGCGCTTGAGGCTGCCCTTCTCCACCATGCCTCCGAGCCGGAAACGTTTGCCGGTCGCGACCTCGCCGGCGGCGATCCGGCTGGGATCGAAATAGAACATCACGTTCTGCTCGAACGCGCGCAGCGCCAATGCCCCGGCAATGCCCACGCCGGCGATGATCGCCAGCACCCAATACAGGCGGCGGCGGCGTGGGGTCATGATGCCGCCGCGCTGTTCGACATGGCGATGCGCCGGCGCGCATCGCGTTGCGCGAGGCGCAGCGAACGGCGCGCCCAGAGAATATTGAATCCCACCACCAGCGCCGCGAGCGCATAGCAGGGCCAGACGTAAACCGCGTAACCGCCCATGGCCAGAAAGGTGGTGAGGTTCATCGTCCGCACCTCATTCCCTGGCCAGCGCCTCGGTGATCCAGCGCGCGCTGCGTTCGCGCTTGAGCACCTCACCGCGCGCACGCGTGAGCAGTAACGCCACGAAGTACAGGGTGAAAGCGGCCAGCATCGCCAGCAAGGGCAGAAGCATGGCCGCCGGCATGGTGGGCCGACCGAATTTCATGACCGTGGGCGCCTGGTGCAGCGAGTTCCACCAGATCACCGAGTAGTGGATGATCGGCACATTCACCACGCCGACGATGGCCAGCACGGCACTGGCGCGATCGGCGCGCGATAGGTCCTCGATGGCATTGCGCAAGCCCATATATCCCAGATACAAAAACAGTAGCAACAGTTCCGAAGTCAGTCTCGGATCCCATTCCCAGTACGTGCCCCACATCGGCCGGCCCCAGAGCATGCCGGTCGCCAGCGCCAGCGCCGTGAACGAGGCGCCGATGGGCGCACAACTGGCGGCCACGGCGTGCGCGACGTTCATGCGCCAGATCAGGCCGACCGCGGCACTGGTGGCCATCACCACGTACACCATCAGCGACAGCCAGGCGGCCGGGGCATGCACATAAATGATTCGAAAACCGTCGCCCTGCTGGTAGTCGGGCGGCGCGAACCCCAGTCCCGCAATCACCCCGTACAAGCCCAGGATCAGCGCCGGCCAGGCGAACCACGGTGTGAGCTGCCGCGCCAGGCGGTAGAAATGCGGCGGCGAGCCGAATCGATGGAACCACACCCAGGCCACGTTCTACTCCAAACCAATTCGTACCGCGGCCGCCAGCGCCCACGGTGTCAGCGTCGCGGCGAGCACGGCGATCGCCGCCAGCAGATACAGCGGCGCCGCCGGGGACTCGCCCTGGATCGCAAGCGCCGTGGCGCGCGCGCCGAAAATCAGCACCGGCACCGCCAGCGGCAGGACCAGGAGCGCCAGCAACGAGCCGTTGCGCCGCAGGCTCAGCGTCAGGCCGGCACCGACCGAGCCGATCAGACTGAGCGCCACGCTACCCAACAGTACGGCCGCCAGTATGCCGGGCAAAGCGCCGTAGGGGGCGCCGAGCGCGCTGGCGGCGAGGGGCGCGACCAGCACTAGCGGTAGGCCGGTCAGCAACCAATGTACCGCGGTCTTGGCCAGCAGCAGCCCCGCGAACGGCTGACCACAGAGTGCCAGCTGCTCCAGGGTCCCGTCCTGCCCGTCGTCACGGAACAGCAGATCCAGAGCCAGCAGCGAGGATAGCAGGGCCCCGACCCACAGCGCCGCGGGCGCGATGTCTCGCAACAGCGACAGCTCCGGGTCCAGCGCCAGTGGAAACAGCGTGGTCACCACCAGGAAAAATCCCAGCGGCAGCAAAGTGTCGCCGGCGCGCCGGAGAGCCAGCCGCAGATCGCGGGCCATGAGTACCGCTGCCGCGCCAGCGATTGTCGCTCGGGGTGAACTCATTGCAGCGTCAGGGCGCGTACTCGTGCCGGCGGCAGACGCAGGGGCTGATGGGTAGCGATGACGGCGGCGCCTGCCAATTCCAGATGGCGCGTCAGCAGCTCGATCAGCACGGTCTGCCCCGCCGCATCGAGATTTGAGCCCGGTTCATCGAGAATCCACAGTCCCGCATCCATCAGCGGCAGGCGTGCCAGTGCGACCCGCCGGCGCTGTCCCGCCGATAGCCGCCGTAAGGGCATTTCGTGCTGTGCGGATAATCCCGTCTGCAGTAGCGCGGTCTCACACTCGGCCCTCGTGACGCGCCGGCGCATCCCGACGGCGAAGCGCAGATTCTCCAGCGCGGTGAGATCGCCCTTGAGGCCATTGTCATGACCCAGATAGGCGAGCTGCGAATGATAGGCGCCCGGGTCGGCAGCGATGTCGGCGCCGCGCCAGCGGATGTGGCCCTGTTCCAGCGCCATGAGCCCGCACAGGGCGCGCAGCAGCGTGGTCTTGCCCGAGCCGTTGATGCCCATGACCTGCAGGCACTCGCCCGCACCGACATTGAACGACAGACCCCGCAGTACATGCACGTCGCCGCGCCACAGGTGCAGGTTCTCGGCCGCGATATCGTTCATGCGCGGCGGATGTTACCTGAGCCCTAGGCGTGCGCCTACGAAAGATGACGCCGCCGGCAACTGGCTGGCGGCGGCGTTGCCTCTATATTGGCGACATCGAATTCATCGCAGAAGAGACGACCGCAGGTGCCAGCCCCAATGCGTTACCTGACTTTGCTCGCGCTGATGCTATGCGGCGCCATGGCACCACCGCTGTGGGCGCAAACGCCCTCGCCCATGCAGGAGTGGCAGTACTCGGGCGGCATCATACTGGCGCGACTGTTCCAGCCCGATTTGCCGCGATTTAGGACCATCCTCGGCGTCGCCTCCGAGTTGCAGCCGGCGTACGACGGTTCCAGTGCCTATCACATCGAGGGCGGCCCGGTGATCAGCGCCTATTACCGCGATATCGCGTTTATCAGCACCGGCGACGGTATCGGCTACAACTTCCTGCGCGGCGATCACTATCAGGTGGGTCTCTCGATGACCTACGACCTGGGACGCAAAGTCAGCTCGGACTATGCCAACCTGCATGGCATGGGCGATATCTCGCCCGCGCCGGTGGGCAAGCTGTTCGCCTCGTGGGTGATCTCGCGCAAGCTGCCGTTGATTCTGCGGGTCGATGCGCGCCAGTTCATCGGCGGCGCCCAGGGCGCGGTCGGGGACATCGCGGTGTATACGCCGCTACCCGGAAGTTCCAGAACATTCGTCATGTTTGCCGGGCCATCGGTAACGCTCGCCACCAATCGTTACCTGCAGTCCCTCTACGGCGTGACGGCGCGACAATCGGCCGCTTCCGGTCATCCGGTATACGCGCTCACTCACGACGGTACCTGCGCCGCCGGTGTCGGCTTCAGCGCCACCAAATTTTTTGGTCCGCACTTGCTGTTGAATCTGGACGCGGCGATCAATCAAATCCGCGGCAGTCCCTCGCGCAGTCCGATCGTTGAGAAGACCTGGCAGCACGTGGTCGCCTTGTCGCTGAACTATAACTTCTGATCTGCCGTCACTGGGGTGACGGCGTAATCCGACAGGCTTATGAGGCTGCGTTTTGGGCGTTCGGCCGGCTAGTCTTTCAAAGGTGGTCTCAACAACTCGAGGGTTTCGTGCAGAAAATTCCCAGCGGCACTCTGTCTGAAACCAGGGACAACACCGTCTATGTTGGCCATTGGCGCATTGCCGAGAACATGCTGATGGTGAAGCTGGGAGTGGACGTGGAAGACGTGGTCGTCGACGCGCGCTTGAAGGACCCCGAAGCCCTCGCCCGGCAGGTGTTCACCCGCTTGATCGACCGTTACCTGGCGAAGCAATAACTCCCCAATTGGCTGCCGATTTGTAAGTTTTGCAGCTCTGGCGGCGCGAGCGCCGGCGCGCACCGCGATGGACCGCACAATTTCGCTACGAGAGGCTCGAAGCAGCGCCGCCCCGGCCGCAAACTGAGCGGCAATTGAATTAAGGCCCCGAGGAATTATGCAGGCGTTGCTGCGGCGTTGGCGGGCGAAAGTCGCGGCGCTGCGCTTCAGCTTCGGGCTCACCGGCCGCCTGGTGGCCGCCTTTGCCGGTGTCGGCGCGCTGGTGCTGGCGGCAAATTTCCTGGTGCTGCAGGGCGTGCGCGTCGAGAGAACCACCGAGATCACTCGCCTGGCGCCGACGCCGCCCGTCGCAGTCGCCAAGCCCATCGAAGCCGCCCCCATCATCAGCGAATCTCCGGCGGTCGCGCGTGAGCGCCGTGTGGTGATCTCGGATCCGGTGGTGGTGGCTCTGAATCGCTTCGCACGTTCCGCTCAGGAGCGCATCCGCAGCCGCGACAACGGCACCGAGGCCGATTACAAACAGGCCGGTGCCGACCTGGAACAGTCGTCCAGGGCGTTCATGGCGCAAGCGGCCGCCATTTCGGGAAAACCGCTGCCGAAGCTGGGCTCGGGCCTCAAGGCCTACGAGGGGCTGGGCCAGGAGCTGGTCGCGCTGGCCGACAGCCGGCACGCCATGCTGGGCGAGTATGCGACGCTGTTCGAGGGCTTGTATGCGCGCGTCAATGGTTCCGTTAAAAGCGCCTGGAAAGTATTCGGGCGCGTGGTCGCGCGCCAGTCATTGCTGCAGTTGAGTACCGACCTGGATGAACTGCGCCGCAATTCGGCGGCTTTGGAGTCGGCTGACAGCGCCCAATCGCCTGAAATCGCGCCCTACCTGAAGAGCGAACAAGCGGTCATCGACAATCTCGCGAGCAACGAAAAGGGCTTCCGCAGCTCGCAGGGCGATCAATGGTACGACGCCATGCGCGGCGATTTGTCGCAGCTGGTGTCGCGGCGTGAGGCACTGATGCAATTGAACGCGCAGCTGCACGCTCGCGCGCGTGACTTTGCGGAACAGGCCAGCAGCGTGGCGGCACTCGTGCCGGCCAAGGTCGAAGGCGTAGTGATCACCCAGGCGCCGCCGGTAGCGCACAGAAAGGCCGGCAACGCTGCCAGCAACAGCAGCGCGCCGGCAAGCGCGCCAGCACCGGCAGTGCCGGACGCCGAGGCGCAACCGGCGCCAGTGGTGGCTACGCATTCGGTCACGACGCAGGCGCCGCAGGATCATCGCAAGCGGCTGGTGATCGCCTGGCTCAGTGCCGCGGTGCTCATTTTGCTGATGTCGATTGCCATCGGCACCGTGCAGAGCATCGTCGGTCCGGTGCGCCGTCTGCGTGATGCCACCATGCGCCTGGCGAAAGGCGACGGCACCGTGCGCGTACAGCGCGGTGGTATCCGCGAACTCGATACGCTGGCAGTGGCGTTCAATGCCATGGCCGATGAGCTGGCCAGCGCCAGGGCCGCCACCCGTGACTACCAGCAGAGCCTCGAGGCCAAGGTGGCCGAGCGTACGCAGCAATTGCAGGAACTGGCGGAACGCGATCCGCTCACCGGACTGCCCAATCGACGCGAGCTGTTCACCTTGCTGAACGCCGCCATCGCCCGGGCGCGCGATGAGGGCTACCTGGTGGGGGTTTTCTTTCTCGACATCGACAATTTCAAATACCTCAATGACAGCATGGGTCACGCGTTCGGCGATCGCGTGCTGATCAGTCTGGCGCGTCGCCTGCAGGAGGCCACGCAATCGTTTGGCTTTGCCGCCCGGCTCGGCGGCGATGAGTTCACGGTCGTGCATGAACGTGCGGCGTGCGTCGAGGACATCCGCCTGGCCGGCTTGAGTGTGGTGCAGGCCTTCCAGCGTCCCCTGTCGGTGGATGGGCGCGATCTGATCGTCAGCGTGAGCGTCGGCGCCAGCATCCATCCGGACCACGAACGGGATGCCGACGCGCTGTTGCGCGCGGCCGATGCCGCACTGTTTCGCGCCAAGGCGTTGGGCCGCAGTCAGTTGTCGGTGTTCACTCCCGAGCTGCTGGAAGACGCGGCCTCGAAATTCACCACCGAACAGGGCCTGCGCCGCGCCATCGAACGCGGTGAATTTGAACTCATGTATCAGCCGGAAGTGAATGCGGACAGCCTCGAAGTCGCGCTGGTGGAAGCGTTGATTCGCTGGCGCATGCCCGACGGCACCCTGGTCGCACCGGGAGAATTTCTGGCCATCGCCGAGGAATCCGGGCTGATCATGGAGATCAGCGACTGGGTGCTGCGAACCGCTGTGGAAACCGCGGCCTACTGGCATCACGGCGAGTGGCCGCAAGCGCGCGTGGCGATCAATGTCTCGCCGCGGCAATTGCTGGACGGGCGCTTCGTAGAGAGCCTGATCGAATTGCTGGAGCAACACCGCCTGCCGACGCGCTGCATCGAGATCGAGCTGACCGAATCCGTGCTGCAGACCGGTACCGCCACCATAGAGGCACTCAAGCGCCTGCGCGCGCACGGGGTGGCGATTGCGCTGGATGACTTCGGCACCGGCTACTCGTCGCTGGCCTCGGTGGAGCAGCTGCCCCTGTCCCGGATCAAACTCGATCGCAGCCTGATCGCCGGCATCGATACCAACAGCCGCTCGGCCGCCATGGCGCGCGCCATCGTCGGCATGTGCCAGGGACTGGGCCTGGAAATCACGGCCGAAGGGGTCGAGCGGGCCGAGCAGTTCGCCCTGCTCCTGGGACACCCGGGGATGTACCTGCAGGGTTATCTGCTGTCGCGTCCGGTGTCGCGGGACGACGTGTTGCCGGCCCTGGTCAACGTCGCGCAGCGCGCGCAGGAATTGCTGCTGCAACCGCAGATCCCGCGCTCGCCGCGGGTGGTGGAACTATCCGCGCCGACACGGCTCAGCTTGCCGGAAGCCGGCTGATTACCTCGCGCGGCGCGCGTTCCTGAAGCAGGAGCTCGGTGGCCTGCACGTTCAGGTCGCGGTGAAAGCGTGAGCGCAGACGTCCATCGAACAGGGCGTTGGCGATGGCGGCGATGCTCATGCCCTGGTGATGCGCCATATACGCGCGAACCATGACGACGCTTTCGCGCTCGCCCCGGCGCGCGGCGGTGTAATCGAGTGCCTCGTAGAAACCATAGCGCCCCAGGGCTCCGCTTTGCTGCAGGGCCTTGAAGTTACGCACGGCGGCGGACGGATCGATCATGGCGGCCAACGCGGTGGCGTACGGGGCGATCACCACATTTTCGGCCAGGCCGCGCTTCAACCCGAGCTCCGGAATACCGAAGTTTGAATACTGATAGGTGAGCTCCAGATCACGCGCGCCATACGCGGACTCGGACATACCCCAGGGAATATTCAACGCGGCGGCGTGCGCGATCTGCTGCTGCACCACCAGTCGTTCGGTCTGTGCCAGCAGGCTGCCCTCGGGTTCCCGCAGCACCAGCGCGGGCATCAGGTATTCGAACATCGAGCCCGACCAGGAGATCAGTGCCGCGCCGTCACCGATGGGCGTCAGAGCGCGGCCGAGCCGAAACCAGTGCGAGACCGGTACGTCGTTCTTGGCAATGGCAAAGAAACTCGCCAGCCGCGCCTCGGAGGCCAGCAGGTCATAGCAGCCCGGGTCGAGCGAGCCCTCCAGCGTGCGATAGCCGATGGAGAGTAACCGGCGGTCGGCATCGAGCAGGAATTCGAAGTCCATTTCCAGAGCCAATTCCTGGGCGGCGGTCTCGATGGCAATCAAGCGCCGGTGCAAGGTCCGCAAGCCGTCCTCGGATTGGCGCGCATCGCGCCGCCAGCTTTGTGCGCTGTAGTGAGCAGCGCGCGCCCAGAACAGGACATCCTGAGCATCGGCAAGCTCGCCGAACTCGGCCGCCAGGGCCTCGGCCACATCGGCCAGCATGGCACTGCAGGACTCGCACGGGCCCATGGCCGTCAAAGGATCGCCAGCGAGTTCGCTCACCGCGGCGAGCGAGCCTGTCAGAGCCATGGCCGCGCGCTCGAATCGCTCCTGCAATCGGGCGTCGATCCGCCGCCCCCGCGCCAGTGTGTCTCGGGCCTGCAAGGTCAGCCGCAGGGCATCGTCAATGCCGCGCGCGGCGGTCAGCACGTCCACCGGTTCGCCCACCCATCCCCGGCAGGCATGCGCCACGGCCACCAGGTGCGCGGCCAGATTGCCGCTGTCGACCGAAGAGATGTAGAGCGGTGGCAGCGGACGCAGGTTGCGCGTGTCGTACCAGTTGTAGAAGTGCCCGTGAAAACGGGGCATCCGATGCATGCTGCCCAAGGTGCCCGCGAGCAGCTCCGCCGTCTCGAGCGTGCCGATCCAGCCAAAGTCGCGCGCGCTCACCAGGCTCAATAGGTACAGACCGATATTGGTGGGCGAAGTGCGGTGCGCGAGAACGGCCCGAGGATCTTCCTGAAAATTATCCGGTGGCAGACGATTGTCGCCGGGCGTCACGAACGCCTCAAAGTAGCGCCAGGTTCGCCGCGCTATCAGCCGCAGCACTTGCGCGTCTTCGGCCGATGCCGGGGCCGCCCTGCCCGTGTCCGCATCCAGGCTGATGCGGCGCGCGATCGCCGGGGCCAGTAACCAGGCGAGGATGATGGGCAGCGCCAGCCAGCGCGTCGGGCGCGCTTCGGGAAACAGGGCGGCCGCGACGATCAGCGCCAGCACCACGCTGGCGCTCATGCGGCGATAGAAGCCCGCCCCGCGCTCCTGGGCCAGCAGCTGTGCCTGAGCCGCGGTCACCCACTCCAGCAGGTTTCTGCGGCTGATTCGCAGGCGGTATACGGTGCGCACGATGGCATCGCCCATCAGCCAGGCCTGGTGCGCGAGAAAGCAGATGCTCAGGCTCACCTGCAGCATTGCGAGCCAGGCGTCATGACGCAGCGCGCGCCAATGGCTGCTGACGACGATGCGCGCGCGCGCCGGCACCAGGGCGGTCAGTACCGCCAGCAGTCCCGGCAGCGCGATGCTCAACAGCAGAAACCCGGTCCAGAGATACGCCGCCGGCAGCGGCAGCAGCCAGCCCGTGAGCAACGCCAGCACGCAGGCCGGTGCCGACAAGGTGCGCCGCAGGTTGTCGAGCATTTTCCAGCGGCCGATGAGCGGCATGGGCGAGCGGCTGAAGATCCACGGCAACAGCTGCCAATCCCCACGCGCCCAGCGGTGGCTGCGCATCGCGGCCACGTCATAGCGCTGCGGAAAATCCTCCACCAGTTCAATATCCGAGGCCAGTCCGGCGCGTGCGAAAGTGCCCTCGAACAGATCGTGGCTGAGCATGGTGTCTTCCGGAATGCGACCGGCCAGTGCGGCTTCGAAGGCATCAATGGCGTAAATGCCCTTGCCGGCGTACGAGCCCTCGCCGGTCAGATCCTGATAGACATCCGATATGGCCGCGGCATACGGATCGATGCCGGCCGGGCTCGAGAATACCCGTTGAAACAGCGAGCCACGGGCGATCGCCGGCAGCGACGGCGTCACGCGCGGCTGCAGCAGCGCATAGCCGTCGATGATCCGCTGCCCGTCGGCGTCGAGCACGGCCTGGTTCAACGGATGCGCAAGCTTGCCCACCAGGCGCTCTATGGTCTGGCGCGGCAGTCGCGTGTCCGCATCCAGGGTCACCACGTAGCGCACGTCCGGCGGGACACGGATCGGATCACCGTCGAGCGTAATAAACGTGGTATCGGCATCTCCGCGCAGCAGCCGATTCAATTCGTGCAGCTTGCCGCGCTTGCGCTCCCAGCCGATCCAGCGCCCCTGATCGATACTCCAGACTCGCCGGCGATGGAACAGATAGAACCGCTGCCCGGCAGCGCCGGGACCGTAGATACGGTTGAGCCGTGAAATGCCGTCGGCCGCGCGCTGCAACAGCTCGGTGTCGCCGGGAATGATTTCGCTGTCGGCATCCAGCCAGTCCGACAACAGCGCGAAGTGCAATTCCCCTTTTGCCGAGGCCACGTAGTGCACTTCCAGGCGTTGCAGTTGCGACTCGATGGCGTCGCGACTGGTCAGCAGCGTCGGCACCACCACCATGGTGCGCAGGGACGCGGGCACGCCATCGCGCAATTCCAGGCCAGGCAGAATCTGCGGCCTGAGGCTGCGCGTGAGCACCTGGTTCGCCAGTGCCACGGCGATATCGAGCGCCGGCACCACTGCCATGAGCGCCAACCAGATCTGCCAGACAATGCTGCTCGATCCAGACTGCTCGCGCGGCCGGATAGCGATGAGTGCGATCAGCATCACCGCCACCGCGATGCCGAGCACCGAGGCGATGTAGGCGCCCGCGCCCAGGGACAGGTACCAGCGCCGAAGGCGCTCACCCCACGGGGCGCGATAACCGAGCAGGCGCTCGAAGGCCAACCGCGGAGCGCGCAGCAGGTACAGACCTGGATCGCGTTCGCGTGCCGAGCGATGCGAGCGCTGCTGCATTATCCGCAGCAGCGCGCTCACGACCTGCTGTTCGCTGCGGCCCGCTCCGCGCGCGATCTGTTCGATCTGGCTGCGATACAAATTGCGGGTGGCGAAATCCATGTCGCCAAAGTTGCTCGCCGAACGCAGCCGCGCATCGACCAGGCTGACCTCCTCGACGAAATCCGGCCAGTTCATGTCGGACAGCGCGCGCATGCTGATGAGGATATTGCGCACGGTCAGCGAGGACGCGCCCTGATCCAGATTGCCGTGGGCGACGCGCCGCAGATTTTCGATCAGCACGATTCGCAGCGTAATGGCGAACGCCCACAGCTCGCCGATGGTCAGCGGCTGCACCTCTTGATAAGCATGCAGGAATCGGCGCAGTAACTCGGGCTCGATAATGCTGTCGCTGTGCGCGACGCAAGCCCAGGCGATGCCGAACACGCGCGGGTAGCCGCTGAAGGGACCGCGTGCCAGTTTTGGCAGCTGGCGATAGTAGCCCTCGGGCAGATCAGCCCGCACCTGTCGCAACTGCTCCTCGACCCGGTGATAGTTATCCAGCAGCCATTCCGCGGCCGGCGTCAGCTCATCGCCCCTGCCGGCGCTGGCCGCCATGTGGCGATACACCTGCCGCAACAGACGTTCGTTGGCGAGTAAGCGCGCATGCAGCGATGGACGATGCCGCGGCCGGGCGGTGATTTCCTGCGCGCTGGCCAGACTCGCCGCGTGCTGTACCAGGCGCTCGGGGCCGAAGAGCTGCTCGCGAATGACGCTGTCGCTGTCCCAGGGCGATTCGGCGAATCTAGGTCCCGTCAGGCGTCGCCACGCTGTCCCCAGGCCGGCCACAATGCTCATCAAACAGGCCGCCACTTAGCTGCAGTTACCGCCATGGTGCCATTGGCGGCGGCGGCACCGCTGTAGGCGCTACGCCGGGCATGCAGGGCCGAAGCCCTACAGCCCGGGCGCCGGCGCAGTGCCTACTCCACGACGATGGTGCCCACCATGCGCGGATGGATCGAACAGGTGAAGTGATAAGTGCCCGGATGCTCGAACTTGTACGAGAACGATTCTCCGGTATCCACGGCGCCGGAACGAAACAGGCCGCTGTCGCTCACCACGGTGTGCGGCTCTTCATCCTTGTTGGCCCAGGTCACCGTTGCGCCGGCTTTCACGGTCAGTGACATGGGCGTGAACATGAAGTCCTTAATCACCACCTTCGCATCATCGGCGGCCGCCGCAGCGCAGGTTTGGCTGACCATCCCCGTACACAGCGCAGCCATGCCGGCCAGCGTCAGCAGCGTTCTATGAGCGCGCGAGCTCATGTGAATCCTTTTTCGAGCGTGGTGTCGGTCATCGACAGGGAGCGCGGGTGCTTCACCACCGACACACTGCTGACGCCGAGCATCGCCGGCAGCTGATCGGCGGGCACCTGCAGAGGCCCGGGACCGCTACCCACGCCGGCGGCCGGCTGCGGATAGGCCGTTGAGCGCGCGGTGTGAAAAGTGATATGGCCTTCGACCTTCTGCACAATCTGGTGGATATGCCCGTTCAACACCGTGACCGAACCGAATCGCCTGAGCAGCGCCATGAGCTGCTCGGCATCGCCGGTACCCCAGCCCCAGGGCTCGTAGATGGTCCATAACGGCATGTGAGCGAACACCACGATGGGCGTGCTCGAGGAACGCGCGTGCAGGTCGGCGGCCACCCACGCGAGCTGCTCGGCGCCCAGAGTGCCCAGGCCGCCGGGTTTGAACTGCAGCACGTTGATCAGGGCCACGAAATGCACGCCCGCGTGATCGAAGCTGTAATAGCCCCTGTTGTCCGATGCCTTGCCGAAGCGGCTGAAGTATTCGCTGACTGTGGGATCGGTCACGTCGTGCTCACCCGGCACCGTGTGCAATTCCGCGACGTGCAAACCCGACAGCAACTGCTGCGCCAGGTCGAACTCCGCGGGCCTGGAGAGGTGGGTGATATCGCCGGTGTGAATGATGAGCGCCGGTTGTTCGGCCATGGCATTGACGATGTCGATGGTGTGCGTCAGCGTGGCAGCGACGTCGGGGTTCGCATCCTTGTTGAAGCCGATGTGGGTGTCGCTGATCTGCACGAACAGCGGACGGCCCAGGCGTGACGCGCTTTTTCCTTCGTCGCTCGCCTGGGCCAGGTCCATGGGGGTGAGCACTCCCCCCGCCAGTACAAACAGCGTGCCGGCGCCGCCGTAGGCCATGCATTTGAGCGCATGGCGACGCGATTGCCGTGATTGATCAACCGTCATGGTCATCTCCCGTTCAATTGGCGTAGTTGAGTTCGCGCAGCTTGCGGATCATCTCCGTGCTCGGTTGCCTGACGACGTACAGACCGCCGTCGGTGAGCAGGAACGTGGTGCCCGTGGCGGCGTTCGCCACCTGCGCTCGCACCGCCGGCACCTCGAAGCCACGATCCCATTCACGCGCGCCGGGGTCGTCCCGGTGGGACGCTGCGGGCGCATCGACCGGCACCGAGGCCTGCCCCTTGATGTGGGCCGGATCGGTGACATCGAGTACGGCCATGCCGCTGTCGCCATCGCGCTGGATGTAAAGCATCGTCCTGCCGTCCAAGGTGTCGCGCAGGAACATGGCCTCGCCGGGTCGCCGCGCTTGCACCGGAAGACTCGCCGGCGGCACCAACACGGTGCTGCTTGCGGACCGCGCCTGGGCGGTGGGTGCCGCCAATGCGGCGCACACCAGTAGCGCCAGCGCCATGCGACCGGCGCGGGAGGGCCCTCTTTCGTCAAGCTTCTGCATCACCGTCTGTTCTCCTCGAGTAATGGACTGGGTAATAAACTGCCTTCCGCGTACAAGACTCACGCGGCGCGATTTTTATTCCCACCCGGCGCATGTCGGATCGGTAAACTTGGCGCCATCGCCCCGGTGGCGAAACTGGTAGACGCAGCGGACTTGAGCAATTGAGCGGCAGGCACGGAAACGGCCTGACCGGATCCCGTCAAAGTCGGTGAATCCCCTGGGCGAGGCCCCGAGGCAACGCCGAGCCAATCCGAACCGCCGACGGCGGCGACGGCAGGTGTAGAGAGTGGACGGCGGGGACCTGTGGCGGCTGGTGACAGCTGCTATGGTCGTGGCGCACTCCAGACCCCGAACGCGCTCGGCGCGGCGGTGAAAGCCGTGGTGGGTATGAAAATCCGCAGGCTGCAAGGCCATGTCGGTTCGACTCCGGCCCGGGGCACGCCCGCTATACGGTGATCTCTCGTGACGATCTCAGTAGGCCTGGTGGGATTCGGACTCTCGGCGCGTACGCTGCAGCTGCCGTTGATCCTGGCCGCCGGCATGAGCGTTTCCGGAGTGGTGACGCGTCAGGTGCCCGCGGTGCGGGAACTGCTGCCGGGCGCGCGCGTACTGCCGGATCTCGAAGCCCTGCTGGCATTGCAACCACTGGATCTCGTGGTCATTGGTACGCCCAATCACCTGCACTGCGCCCAGGCGCTGCTGGCGCTCGAGCACGGCAAGCACGTGGTGGTCGACAAGCCGCTGGCGCGCACGACGCTCGAGGCCGATCGGCTGATCGCGGCCGCCGCGCACCACCATCGCAAACTGGCGGTGTTTCACAACCGGCGCTGGGACAGCGACTTTCTCACCATCGAAAAAATCCTGGCGGAAAACCGGCTCGGCCCGATCGTCAGTTTCGAGGCCCGCTGGGATCGCTATCGCCCCGCCGTGAGCACTCGCTGGCGTGAGCACAGCGAGTTCGGCGGCGGCATGCTGTTCGACCTGGGCTCGCACCTCATCGATCAGTCCCTGTGTCTGTTCGGCATGCCGCAGTGGCTGCAGGCGGACGTGTTCGCGCAGCGCCCCGGGGCCATGGTCGACGACGGCTTCGAACTGCGCATGGGCAAGGACAACCTGCGCATCAGTCTGGGTGTCAGTTCAATAGCCGCCGACCACGCGCTGCGCTATCGCATACACGGTCTCGAGGGCTCGTATCGCAAATCCGGGATGGATCCGCAGGAAGCGCAGCTCGCCGCGGGTGTGTCACCGCACGATGATGCCTTCGGAGTCGAGCCACAGACACAGTGGGGTCGGGTGGCGCGCGACGGCAGCGGCGAGCATGCCGTCGGCGCCGAACGCGGCCGATGGCTGGAGTTCTACCAGGCCATGCGACAGAGCATCGAGGCCGATGCGCCGGTGCCAGTGTCCGCGCAGCAGGCACGCAAGGTGCTGGCGATCATCGAGGCGGCGCGGCGCAGTAACCAGGATGGCCGCCGGATTGAACTTTAATTATCGCTTACTCAGTCACTTACGGCTGTAAAGAAATCTGAATTATCACGCGCAAGACAATGGTGCAGTGAGCACTTGCCGCCGAGGGCCGTGCTGGTCCGGCACCGGCGATGGGAGTACTATTTTGGCCATGAGAGCCGCTTCAATAATCGAAGCATTCGCTCCGCAACCCTCCCAGGAAGTACTCGCGCCATGAAATACCACGCTGCTCTACCCGTTGCATTGGCGCTGTGCGCCACCGGCGCCTTTGCGGCTGATGCCGGCGGCTCGATATCGAGCGCGCAGTTCGGCGGCCAGTCGGTGAACGCTTTGGCGTTGGGCCGGCACACCATGACCGATTGCGCTGTGACCTGGACTGACAAGGATGGCAAGGTCTATTGCTTCAGCAGCGAGGCGGACAAGAAGTCGTTCCTCGAGAGCCCAACCGAGAACATGCAGAAGGCGCGCGATTTCATCGCCGCCAGCAGCGTCGAATCCACCGAAAAACTGATGCAGTACTTCGACAGCAGCGATGCGGAAACACTGGTCAAGGGCACGATCGCCGACAAGGTCAAGGCCAACAATGGCGTGTTTCCGCTGGATGATCCGCTCAACGGCGAACATCTCAAGCTGGTGTTCGACGGCGTCGATTTCACGCGCACTATCGAAGGCTACGGCTTTTTTCCGGACGTGAAATTCCACGATCAGGCCAACCCGGAGAAGAAGTACCTGATCGATTTCTGGGTATCACCGGCACAGGGCCAACTGCAGGTGCAGGAAGTGCGGGTCTACAAGGAGCCGCTGCAGCAGGACGGCAAATGGACGTTGATGGCCCGCCAGCCCATTCCGTGGTGGTGGATACCGGCCTCGGAGCATCCGGGCCACGTGGCCACTAAGCGCGGCTGGGAAGTGATGTCCGCGGTGGAGCAGACCGCGCTCATGAAGAGCGCCAAAGACGGCGGCGTGTTCAAACTGAAGGACGATAAGACCGGCAAGGAACTGAACCTGGAGTTCGTCGACACCCACCAGCCCATCCGCCAGCTCGAGGGTGACGGGCACTTCTTCGCTTGCACCGACTTTCGCGTGGCCGGCACCAAGGATCAGATCTACGACATCGATTTCTGGATCAACGACAAGGACGGCACCCTGAGCGTGGACCAGATGAAGGTGCACAAGGTACCGGAGCTCAAGGACGGTCAATGGGTACAGGTGCCACGCTATGACTGGAAGGATCTGGGCGATTCGCACGTCGTGCCCTGAGGCCTAAAACCCGCGCACCTCCCGGTGCGCACTCAACTCCTGCAAACCGTCCCGGGAGCGTCCCGGGGACACGCGACATCCAATGGGTGCGCGAGAACAATTAACCGGTATCCGGGTGCCCGGGACCATAGCAGGAGAAAACAGGATGAAAGGAATTCATGTCGTGTGGGCGGCCGCTTTGGCGCTCGTAGCCCCAGCCCTCTGGGCCCAAGGCAGCGCCCCGACCGATGCACAGATCGCCCAGATCGTGGTGACCGCCAACCAGGTGGACATCGACGCCGGACAACTCGCCAGGTCCAAGGCCAGCTCCAAGGACGTCAAGGACTTCGCGCAGCTCATGATCACCGACCATAGTGGCGTGAACAAGTCGGCCGTCGAACTGGTGACCCGCCTGCATGTGACCCCGCAGCCCAGCGCCACCAGCGACAGCCTCAAGCAAGGTGGCGAACAGAACGTGGCGGCACTGAAGAAGCTGCACGGCAGCGCCTTCGATCGCGCCTACGTCGATCACGAGGTCGCCTATCACCAGGCAGTTATCGATGCCGTCGACAATACCCTGATCCCCAACGCGCAGAATGCCGAGCTCAAGGCACTGCTCATCAAGGTTCGGCCGGCCTTCGTGGCGCATCTGGCGCACGCGAAGGAGCTGCAGGCCTCGCTGGGCAAGTAACGGACCATGTCCATGAGTGGCAG
This sequence comes from Steroidobacteraceae bacterium, assembly GCA_036496405.1. Classification (GTDB taxonomy): domain Bacteria; phylum Pseudomonadota; class Gammaproteobacteria; order Steroidobacterales; family Steroidobacteraceae; genus FEN-1191. The sequence goes on from DASXLF010000195.1 coordinate 29,964, forward strand.
ATTGCTGGCGCTGACCAGCGCGGCTTTGCTGCTGCACACGCTGAGCGCCGATGGCGAGCCCCCCTCGCCGTCGGCGCAAGGCGCCAAGCCGCAGTCGTTCGTGGTGAGCATCGAGAACGTGCAGTACAGCCCGGTCACGCTCAAGGTTCACCGCGGAGACACCATCGTGTGGGTGAACAAGGATGTGTTTCCGCACACTGTGACCGCGACCGGCAAGGCCTTTGATTCCCACGACATCGCTCCCAATGCATCGTGGAGCTATCGCGCGATCAAATCGGGCGAATTTGCCTATACCTGCATCTACCATCCGACCATGAAAGGTCAACTGAGCGTCGAATGATCGAGCAGGCACGCGATCGAGTGTTCAGCGCGGTGGACGACGCCTCGCTGGTGCGCAGCGTCGTGGCTGGGGAGCCGGCCGCGTTCGAGCTGCTGATGCGCCGCTACAACCGGCGGCTGTACCGGGTAGCGCGAGCAGTATTGCGCAGCGATGAGGAGGCCGAAGACGCCCTGCAGGAAGCCTACCTGTCCGCATTCCGCTCCATCGGCCAGTTCCGCCAAGAGTCGGCGCTTTCGACCTGGCTGTCGCGCCTGGTACTGAATCAATGCCTGGGACGCCTGCGCCGCAGCGCCCGCCGCCAGAACGTGATCCCTATCGTGAGCTCAAACACAGCCAGCGAGATCAATGCCATGCCCGACGATGCCGAAGGGCCGGATCAGGCGCTCGGGCGCGCGCAGATGCGCGCGCTGCTGGAACGCAAACTCGACGCCCTGCCCGAAAGTTTTCGAGTGGTATTCGTTCTGCGATCGGTGGAAGACCTGAGCGTCGAGGAAACCGCGCTGTGCCTGAACATTCCGGCGGGCACCGTCCGCAGCCGCTATTCACGTGCCAAGTCGCTGCTGCGCGAGGCACTGGCGCAGGAAGTGGACTTGGCCGAACAGGACCTGTACCAGTTCGGCGGCGAGCATTGCGACCGCGTGACTGCCATGGTTCTGCGAAAACTGAAGTCCTGACGCGGAGTATTTCCCATGAACGCAATCACCATGCTGCGCACCGCGGTCGCGGTGCTGACCATTGCCGCACTGGGCGGCATCGTCATGGCCATTATCCGTCTGTCCGGCAACCGCAACCCGCCCAGCTGGCTGGCGATGCTGCACGGCCTGCTGGCCGCGGCGGGCCTGACGCTCATTCTTTACGCCTCATTCACCGCCGGCGTACCGCTGCTGGCGAACATTGGCGTGATCCTGCTGGTGCTGGCCGCACTGGGCGGGGTGGTGCTCAATCAGAACTATCAGTGGAAAGCCGTGCTGCTGCCGCGCGGACTGATGATTGGCCACGCGCTATGCGCGGTGGCCGGATTCGTGCTCATCGTTGTCGCGGCGTGCGCAGGCAGTGGCTAGCCGCCGACGCCCAGCGCCGATCCGCTGATCCATCGCGCTGACATTGATTCTTCATCGTTTCGCAACATTTCGTCTCTATGGTTTGCACATAGGGCGGATGGCGCATTGGCGCCGCAGCCTTGCATTGCTTACACATCAAGGCGAGACAGAACATGCTGCGAACACTCGGGCTGGCGGTTGCGATGGCGGGATTGATCGGTGTCAGCGGCTGCGGCGACAAGGGCTCGACCGGACCCGCGGGCCCTACGGGCGCCACAGGCGCCACCGGTCCTGCCGGTCCGACAGGGCCTGCCGGCCCAGCGACTCCGGTCGACACCGCGGCGGCCCTCACCACCGCGACTCCGATCAAGCACGTGGTGATCATTTTTGGCGAGAACATTTCGTTCGATCATTATTTCGCCACCTATCCCACGGCCATGAACCTGACCGGGGAAACCGCGTTCACCGCCAAGGCCGCGCCCACCAACGGCGTGAATAATCTGTCCACGCCGCTCGACCCCACTCATGCCTTCGCGGCCGTGACCGGCGTCGATCTGCTGGGCGATAACCCGAACGGCGCCACCGGCAGCGGCATAGCCGGCAACGCCGCCAATGCGGCCAATCCATTCCGGCTGGCGCCGGCGTTGGCCGCCACCACCGACCAGGGACACAATTACACACCCGAGCAGCAGGCATCTGATAACGGGCTGATGGATCTGTTCCCGGACTTCACGGGCACTGCGGGACCGCCACCGGGCGGGCCCGCGGCGGCCGCGACCAAGGGTCTGGTGATGGCGTACTTCGACGGCAACACCGTCACCGCCCTGTGGAACTATGCGCAGAATTTCGCGCTCAACGACAATTCGTACACGTCGCAGTATGGTCCGTCGACCCCCGGCGCCATCAATCTGGTCTCGGGCCAGACCAATGGCATCGCCGCCTCCAACAAGGACCTGACGACCTTTTCCGCCTCGCACATGGTGGCCGACGGCAATGGCGGCTTTACCATGATCGGCGACGTCGATCCGCTCAACGACGTGTGCTCGACCTCCACCGAACAAGTGACCATGGCCGGCAAGAGTGTCGGTGATCTGCTCAATGCGCAGAACATCAGCTGGGGCTCCTTCATGGGTGGTTTTGATCTCACAGTCACCAACCCCAACGGCAGCACCAGCTGCAACCGCATCACCGATCCGACCGTGGTGAACTTCAGCGAGAATTCGACCGACTACATTCCGCACCACGCCTGGTTCCAGTATTACGCCAGCACCGCCAACCCGACGCACGCGCGGCCGAGTTCACTCGCGGCCATCGGCAGCAGCGTTGAGACCGACGGCACCACGGCGGAGCCAGCCAATCACGAGTACGACTCGCACGACTTCTTCGACGCGCTGGGTGCCGGCTACCTGCCGGCGGTCAGCTTCATCAAGGCGCCGGCCTTTCAGGATGCGCATGCAGGCTATTCGGATCCGATCGACGAACAGGCGTTCGTCACCAGCGTGATCAATGCGCTCGAGAAGAGCCCGATGTGGAGTTCCACGGCGGTGATCATCACCTACGATGATTCCGACGGCTGGTACGACCACCAGTTCGCGCCGGTTGCCAACCCCTCCACGTCAGTGGCCGATAAGCTCAATGGCGCCGGGCTGTGCACCAGCGGTGCGCAGCAGGGCACCGCGACCCCGGCCACGCCGCTGCTGGGCACGCCCACCAGCGCAGCCCCGAACGGCCTGCCGGCTGCCGGACGTTGCGGCCATGGCTCGCGTATTCCGTTGCTGGTGATATCTCCGTACGCCAAGGCCAATTTCGTCGATCACACCCTCACCGATCAAAGCTCGGTGCTCAGGTTCGTCGAGGACAACTGGCTGTCGGGTACCCGCATCCAGGCTGGCGGCTCCTTCGATACCATCGCCGGCCCGCTCACCAACATGTTCAGCTTTCCAGCCGCCTCAGGGGTTTCGATGAACGCGCAGGCGGCACGCAAGCTGTTCCTGGACCCCGCGACCGGTAACGTCAGCCCCTGATGGCGTGAGACTCAGCCGCAGGACAATGCTGCGGGATGCCGCGCGCCTGGGTGTGGCGCTCGCGGCGGCGCCGGCGTGGGCCGATGCGCTGGATGCGCTGCCGGTCTGCACCAGCGGTGGGCTGCGCAAAATCAGCATGCGCTTACCGCGAGCTGTGCCGGCGCCCATGCTGCACCCGGACACCTTGGCGCGGTACGTGGATCCGTTGCCCATCCCAGCGCTCGCGCGCAGCCAGTTGCACGCGGATCCACTGCATCCCGGTAAGCGCATTCCTTTTTATCGCATCGCCATGCGCGAATCCTGGAGCCGTATCCATCGCGATCTGCCGGTGACGCGCTTCTGGGGCTACAACGGCACGCTGCCCGGCCCGACGTTCGAGATTCGTAGCGGCCAGCCGGTGCTGATCGAGTGGTCCAATGAGCTGCCCGAGCAGCATTTTCTGCCCATCGACTACAGCCTGCACGGCGCTGGACGCGAACTGCCGCAAGTGCGCGCGGTGGTGCATGTTCACGGCGCACGCGTGCCTCCCGAAGGCGATGGTTATCCCGAACACTGGTACCCACCCGGCAACGCCGCCAGCTATCGCTACCCCAACGGCCAGGAGGCGACCACGCTCTGGTATCACGATCACGCCATGGGTATCGAACGCCTGAACGTGTACGCGGGCCTGTTCGGTGCTTTCCTGATCCGCGATGAGTTCGAACAGAGCCTGCATCTGCCGCATGGTGAGCATGAAGTGCCGTTGCTCATATCCGACCGGCAATTCACCGCCGATGGCCAGCTGTACTATCCGACTTCCGGCCTGCCCAACACGCCCTGGGTGTCGGAAGCCTACGGCGACGCCATATTGATCAACGGCAAACTCGCTCCCTACCTGGAGGTCGAGCCGCGCCGCTACCGCTTTCGCATCATCAATGCCTCCAACGCGCGGTTCTATTACTTAGCCCTGTCCGACGGCTCGCCGCTGCAGCAGATCGGTTCCGATCAAGGGCTGCTGTCGCACCCGCTGATGCTGAAGGAATGCACGCTGGCGCCCGCCGAGCGTGCCGACGTGGTGATCGATTTCAGCCCGCTCTCGGGGCAGAACGTCATCCTGCACAGCCAGGCGCTGCAACTGATGCAATTTCGAGTAGCCGCGCAAACGCATGCGGTTTCATCGCCGCTGCCGGCGACACTGCGACCCGTGCCACGGCTGCGCGCGGCATCCGCGGTCAAGACCCGAACGCTGACGCTCAATAATTACCAGGACCCGGCAACGCACATGATGATGATGTTGCTGAATGCAAGCTATTGGCATCAGCCGGTCACCGAACGGCCGGTCCTCGACAGCGTCGAAATCTGGGAATTCCTTAACCTCACCGACGATACGCATCCCATTCACCTGCACCTGGTGCGCTTCCAGGTGCTCAGCCGCAGCCGCTTTGACGTCGATGAGTACCTGCGGACCGGAGAGCTGATCCTGATGGGAGCGCAGATCGCACCGGCGGACAACGAGCGCGGCTGGAAAGATACGGTGCAGGCGCACGCAGGACTGGTCACGCGCATCATTATTCCATTTGCCGGCTACCTGGGGCGCTATGTCTGGCATTGCCACGTGCTCGAACATGCGGCCAACGAGATGATGCGGCCGTTTGAGGTGATCAGACATGCCGGCACAGCGGTGTGATGCGTGGCTAGATAACCGCTAGCCACGCGCGGAGCCGGGCCAGAACCGGTTAATCCCAAGAAAATTGACCCGCCAGCAATCGAACACTCACCGCGGCCACGAATTGCCACAGTCCCGATGCCACCCCCCGCCGCCCAAGACGCGGGACGCAGCGGCAGCCGACGTGACACAATCCCGACCGTCCTGACTTCCCTACGAGCGACTTGACATGCATTCGATCAACCAACGACGGCTCGATATCGTCGCTGCCATCGGTCTCGGAATCGGCGCAGTATTCGGATTGGCGGGGACCTTTGTGTCGCAAGCTCCACTCCGGCAGGCATTTTGGGCTATCGACGGCGTTGGCCTAATAGTCGCCACCTCCCTGCTGACGCTGAAATTCCTGAAGAAAGGCAACGAGTGCGTCGCCGCGGGCTTTCTTGTGTTTGCGATCGGGGAAAGCCATCTACTTGCGGGCACGGCGGCAGGTCTCGCGGCCAGTGTTCCGTCTTTTGGCGGCGGCGTCGCGCTATGGGCCGCGGCACTCTTGCTCACAAGCATTCCGAAGGAGTTCGCGACTTGGGTACGTCTCGTCGGAACCTTTGCATCCCTACTTTTTGTTGTGACCGCCGCACGCATATTTTGGGGCGAACAGTTGCTGCCCACGTCCTCGCCTCTCCCATTCTTCGCTTATCCGTTCCTCGTCACCACTTTTGTTGGTTGGATTTTGGCTTTGCTCGGACGGGAGGGGACCGCCACGGCGAGCACGAGAGCTGTATAGACCTGCGCGTTGCTGCCGGCAGGCCCGGGTGCGTCACGTGATCGCCCGATGCGACCGTGCGCAGCGGCCTCGGTCGCATCGCGATGGATTCAGCGGGAGGGGAAAGTGAGGCTAGGGTCGGAATCGAACCGGCGTACACGGCTTTGCAGGCCGCTGCATGACCACTCTGCCACCTAGCCTGCGATGGCGCGCTCGGCTCATCAGCCCCCGTTGGCCGACTCCGAAGGCAAATAAGCCCTTAAGGCCGTCACGACCTTAAGGGCTTCATAAAAAATACTGGAGCGGGAAACGAGGCTCGAACTCGCGACCTCAACCTTGGCAAGGTTGCGCTCTACCAACTGAGCTATTCCCGCACCTGGCAAGGGCGGAATCTTAAGTCCAGTTGTGGGTAAGTCAAGGTGAACCCAAGACTTTTCGGCCCGGGCTGGTGCGGCATTACTATATTCGTGACTGGACGCATCGATGGCGAAGCACGATTTGCACGCCGGTTGGCGACCAACCTGCCGGAACGCTCGCCAGCACGTCGCTGTGGTTTTGCCCGCCATTTTCACGACGTAAAACTGCCCGCGGATCGGATTGTGGCGCTTCCAACAGTAGCGCGGGCAGACGGCAAGGCACAATGCCGGTGCGTTATGACATGCACGGCCCAGATGAGATCGAGTTCGGGCTAGCTTCCGGCAGACAATGTCTATGGGTATTCTGCAGCAGTCCCCGAGATAATCTTGGAGAGCTGACCGCCAATGACAAAACTGGTCTCGGAATGGCGGGCACTTTGATGTCAAAGACGTGCCTTGAGTCAACGCCGTTGCAGCTCAAGTCATTTGCTCGGCAACTGCCTCGGTGCTAAATCAGTTTCGGAATTGACAGACTGGAGTCCGATTTTGATCGACTACATTCCTCACCACGCTTACGGCGCCGAACCGGCTTTGGATGATGCCCTATCATCTGTGGCACAGCCTCCGCCGGGACAACCCGGATGATGAGTGCCCACCGCTCGACGACGCTTCACGCCATCGTATTGGCTGGGGGAGCATCCAGGCGCTTTGGCTCTCCAAAGCAGCTGGTTCGTGTCGACGGCCAATCCTTGCTGCAGAGAATCATCGCGCACACGAGCGGTCTGCTCGGATCTGCCGTAACGGTGGTATTGGGCGCGCACGCGGCAGAAATTGCCAAGACACTGCCGCCGGGGAATGCCGGTATTCTGATCAACAGAAATTGGCAAGAGGGCATCGCCAGTTCGATTCGCATCGCCGTCCAGCGCCTTCCTGGCGCTTGCGACGGCGTCATGTTGGTACTCGCGGATCAGCCACTAGTGGTGAGCGAGACGCTAAGTCGCCTCATCACCGCCTGGCGACGTCAGCCTCGCCAGATAGTCGCATCTCGTTATGGCAGCGTTACCGGAGTACCGGCCATATTTCCGCGCTGGTGCTTCGGCGATCTGACAGCATTGCGCGGCGACCAGGGCGCGCGCATCTTACTGCGCCGATATGCTGACAATGTTGTGCGCCTCGCGCATCCCGAGGCTGCCGTGGATATAGATTATCCCGAGGATCTGCTGGATATTCCCACGGATGAGAAGGCGGCAAAAGCCTAGTCCGCGCGCTACGCGTCAGACCCAGAACCTATCCGCGATAAACCGGAGAATTGCCTCAGTGCGGTACGCTTCCGCACTGAGGTCTTCGATTCACTTAACGCCGCTTCAGCAGTTCAGCGAGCGACGCACTGACTAACCGCTACTAACCGCATGTCGTGCAAACGGCGGCGTCCATAAAGCCCTTGTTCTTCAGCGGGAACCGACACCACCACCAGTCATCGCGGCAGTCCCAACACCACCACCAGTCATCGCGGCAGTCCCGACACCACCACCAGTCATCGCGGCAGTCCCGACACCACCACCAGTCATCGCGGCAGTCCCGACACCACCACCAGTCATCGCGGC
>DASXLF010000196.1:0-7785 GCA_036496405.1 Steroidobacteraceae bacterium
GCGGTTTTCCCAGGCGCGCCATGGCGTTGAACAACTCGATGTGCGCGCGGGCAAAATCCAGTCGCCCCGTGACGCCAGCGCCGGCCGAGTGATAGTCACCACCGAGACAAAACGCATTGCCCTGCCCGGTGAGCACACAACCGGTGCGCGATGCATCGCAGCGCACCGCATCCAGTGCCGCGCTCAGCTCCTCGGCCATGACCTGGGTGATGCGGTTACCTGCATCCGTACCCGTCATGGTCAGCACCGTCACCCGACCCTCATGACTGACCGTCAATTGCGACATATTGTTTTCCCCCAACCCACCGCGTCGTCTTGGATTGCGATGGTGTTTCGATTAGTGTGCGCGACCTAGGCCGCGCACCGTGGCCACGAATCTCTCACGCTCCGGAGCTTAATTCATGCTGCTCAAACTCTGCCTGGCCTCATCGCTGCTGTTGTCGTTCGATGCCGTTGCGGCGGTGGAGCACTACACCATTGATCCCAATCATACTTATCCGAGTTTTGAAGCCCCGCACATTGGCGGCATTTCCTTCTGGCGAGGCAAGTTCGATCGCTCCAGCGGCACGGTGACGCTCGATCGCGCGGCGCACACCGGCAGTGTCGACATCACCATCGATGCCAGCTCGATCGACTTCGGGCACGAGAAGATGAACATTCACGCCAAGGGGCCCGACATGTTCGATGTCGAGAAATTTCCCACCGCCACCTACCAGAGCAGCAGCATGGACTTCGAAGGCGACACGCCGGTGGGCGTGCACGGCAGTCTCACGCTGCATGGCGTGACCAAGCCGGTGTTTCTCAGGATCAGCTCGTTCAAATGCATGATGCACCCGATGTTGAAGCGCGAAGTCTGCGGCGCCGACGTGCACACCGAGATCGATCGTACCGAATTCGGCATCGGCTACGGTGTCGGCCAGGCCATTCCGAGCGGCAAGGTGACGCTGGCGATTCAGGTGGAAGCGTTGAAGGATGCTGCATCGGGCTGATAACGCGAACGCACAATAAGGAGTACTGCCGCACTTCTCGCCGCTGCACGCGGCGTTGCTGTCGGCGCTCGCTTGCACGCGCGGGAAGCGCCGGTGTATAACCAGCGCGCCTTCGCGGCAGCACATAGGAGTGTCGATTCGTGAGCACGCAATCCCGGCGCAAATTTGTTCTGCAGGCGGGGGCGGTCGCGGTCGCACCGCTGATCATCACGAGCCTCACGCGTGCCGCGGCCAAGGCCGCCAACAAAAAACTCGGGTTCGCCATCTGCGGCCTGGGTGAACTGGCCGACACCCAGATCGCACCGGCCCTGCAGAAGACCGAGCATTGCCGGCTCACGGGCATCATCACCGACAACCCGACCAAGGCGCAGGCATGGCAGGCGAAATACGGCATTGCCGCCAAGAACGTCTACAGCTACGACACCATGGACAAGATGGGCGGCAATTCCGACATCGACGTGGTGTACGTGGTCACACCCAATGCGCTGCATCTGGATCACAGTCTCAAGGCATTCGCTTCCGGCAAACATGTGTTTTGCGAAAAGCCCCTGGAAATCACGGTCGAGCGCTGCCAGCAGATGATCGATGCCGCCAAGGCCGCCAAGCGCAAACTCTCGGTCGCCTATCGCTGCCAGTTCGAGGCCAATAATCTGGAATGCATCCGCATCGCGCGCGCCAAGGAATTCGGTGAACTGCGGCTCATCGAGGCCTCCGCCTGCGTGCCCAAGACCGAGTCCAATCAGTGGCGGCTCAAGCGCGCACTCTCCGGCGGCGGCGCCTTGATGGATCTGGGCATTTACGCTCTTCAGGCCACCCGCTACATCACCGGCGAGGAGCCGGTGCTAGTGTCGGCCATTGAAACCAAGACCAACCCGATCAAGTATGCGGAAGTGGACGAGACTGTGGTCTGGCAGGCCAAGTTCCCGAGCGGTGTGCTCGCCTATTGCAGCACCAGCTTCGAGAGCGTGCAGATTGCGCGCGTGCGCGCCATCGCCGAGCGCGGCTGGTTCGAACTGGATCCGGCCTTCGACTTCAGCGGCATTCACGGTCGGCGCAGCGATGGCAAGGACATCGCTCTGCCCAGTGGCGATCAGTTCGCCGCCGAGATGGACGACTTCGCACGCTGCATTCAGAACGATGAGCCCAGCAAGGTATCGGGCGAGGAAGGCCTGCGCGATGTGAAGATCGTGACCGCCATCTACGAGTCCATCAAGACCGGCAGCGCCGTTCAGCTCTCCTGAGCCCGTCATGCCGCAGCCCTACGAAATCTACGCCGTCCGGTACGCGCGCCACAGTGCCCGGCGCGCCAGTGAAAACTTCATCGGCGGCGACGAGCACGACGGCCCCATGCCGCTCGACTATTTCGTTTGGGCACTGAAGGGACCCGAGCGCACGTTCGTGATCGACAGTGGCTTCGACGCCGCGGCCGCGCAGGCGCGCGGGCGCGAATTCATGCGCTGTCCGGGCGAAGGATTGCGGATGATCGGCATCGACCCCGCTCAGGTGCGCGATGTCATCGTCACCCACATGCACTACGATCACATCGGCAATCCGTCGCTGTTTCCGCAGGCGAGCTATCACCTGCAGGATGCGGAGATGCAGTATTGCACCGGGCGCTGCATGTGCCACAGCGTGGTGAGCGGGGTTTACGATATCGAAACCGTGACCGCGATGGTGCGCAAGGTGTATCAGCGCCGGGTGCAGTTTTACGATGGTGCGGCCGAGCTGACCAGCGGCGTCAGCATTCATCGCCTCGGCGGTCACACGCGCGGACTGCAAGTGGTGCGCGTGTTCACGCGTCGCGGATGGATGGTGCTGGCTTCGGACGCCTCGCACCTGTACGCCAACATGCAGCAGTCACGGCCATTTCCCGTGGTCGACAGCGTGGCCGACATGCTCGAGGGTTACCAGACCATGCGTCGGCTCGCGGACGCTCCCGACAACATCATTCCTGGTCACGATCCGCTGGTGATGACGCAATACGAAAGCCCGCGTCCGGAACTCTCGGGCGCCGTGGTGCGCCTGGACGCCGATCCCATCCGCCGCTAAAGCCGCGTGACCGCTGAGCCGCTTCAAAGCCCCGCCGGACCACCCTTCGTCGGCGAGCTGTTGGGGCAATTCGTCGCGGCCTCTTCCTGGCCCGCCATTCCCGAGCCGTTGCGTCACGAAGCCCGGCGCGCGCTGCTGAACTACGTGGCCTGCGCATTCGGATCGGCACGGGATCCGGCGCTGGACACGGCCGTGCGGCTGATGTTGCCGGCCGGCGAACGGGCGGTCACCGTGATCGGCCGGCGCGAACGGCTCGAGCCCATGGGCGCTGCGTTCGTCAACGCCATCAGCGCCAACTTTCTCGACTATGACGATACCCACTGGAATACGGCCATTCACGCCATCGGCACGGTGGCCGCGGCGGTGCTGGCGCTGGCTGAACAACACGGCCTGTCCGGCGCCGAGGTGCTGCACGCGCTGATACTGGGCGTGGAAGTGGAATGCCGCATCGGCAATGCCGTATCGCCGGAGCACTATGCGCGCGGCATGCATATCACGGCCACCTGCGGTGTGTTCGGCGCCGCCGCGGGTTGCGCCAGGCTGCTGCAGTTACCCGCCGCGCACATCTGGAGCGCGCTCGGAATCGCCGCCAGTCAATCCGCCGGCATCATCGAAAATCTGTCGACGCCGGCGAAAAATGTGGCCGTGGGCAACGCGGCCCGCAATGGCATGCTGGCCGCGCTGCTGGCACAGGCCGACTACACGGCGGCGCCAGCCGCCATCGAAGGCGCATTCGGCTGGGCCAGGGCCATGGGCGATGTGTTCCATCGGGCGGAAATCACGCGCGCATTGGGCGAGCAATGGGAATTCCAGCGCATCGCCTACAAGCCCTACCCGTGCGGCTTTGTCTTTCACGCCATCATCGATGCCGGCCTGGAACTGCGGCAACTGCATCATCCGGCGGCGCGCGACATCGTCAGCATCGTGGTGCGCGGCAACCAGTTGCTGCTCGATCGCGGCAATCGGCCAGTCACCACCGACCGCGATGCGCGCGTCAGCATCGCGCATGCCGCGGCCATCGCGCTGCTGCGCGGACGCGCGACGCCGCAGGAATTCAGCGCCGAGGCTGTGCATGATCCCGAACTGCAGGCGCTGCGACAGAAAGTGCGGGCCGAACTGGCCAATCTGCCCACCGGGGCCGCCTCGGTGACACTCACCACCGGCAGCGGCGAGGAAACGGTGCTCATCACTCACGCCCGCGGCAGCCTGCAGCGGCCGCTGTCGGATCGGGAACTGGAGTCGAAGTTTCACGACAGCGCCGCGCGCGCCGCCGGCAACGAAGAGCGCATTCGCCGGCTGTGGGCGCTCGACTCCGCTCACGAGCTGTCGGCGCTGCTGGCGCTCCTGACGGACTCGTGAGCGCACTCCATCATCGATTCTCAATCACACGTCAAAAACATAGGGAGCCACAACTTGCGTATCAATCTACCGACCTTAGCGGCCGTGCTGTTGAGCCTGGCATTTACCGTGGCTGCCCCGGCCATGGCGGAAACACCGGCGCAATTGGCGGCCAACAAAAAGCTAGTGCTGGATTTCTGGCACAACGTCTTCGATGCCCAGGATATTTCCAAGGCCAAGCTCTATCTGTCCGCGGAGTATCGCCAGCACAATCCCAACGTCACCTCAGGACTGAAGGGATTTGAAGATTTCTTCGGCCCGCTGTGGCCCAAGCCCAAGGCGGCCGCCGACATCAAGCCCACCCAGTTCGACGTGGTGCTGGCCGAGGGCGACCTGGTGCAGGTGATGTTCAAACGCCCGCGGCCGGAAGTGGGCGATCCGACCAAAACTTACATGAGCTTCTGGTTCGATCTGTTCCGCATCAAGAACGGCAAGATCGTCGAACACTGGGACTGCGCGCTCAAGCCCATGCAATAGCCGCTTGCGGCTACGCCATCAGCAATCGTGGCGACTGCAGCAGCAATTTGAAGTCGGCCAGGAATTGCGCGCCCAGCCGCCCATCGATGACACGATGGTCGCACGACAGCGTCACGCTCATGAGGCTGGCAAATCGCGGCGCGCCATTCTCGCCCTCCACCGCGCGGCGCTCGGCGCTGCCCACCGCCAGAATGGCCGACTGCGGTGGATTGATGATGGCGGAAAAACTGCGCACATCGTACATGCCCAGATTGGAAATGGAGCACGAGCCGCCCTGGTAGTCAGCCGGCTTGAGATCGCCGCTGCGCGCGCGCGCGATCAGGGTGCGCATCTCGCGCGCAATGGCCAGCAGCGATTTGATCTCGGCCTGGCGAATCAGCGGCGTCCACAATCCGTTCTCCACCGCTACGGCCACCGCCACATCCGAGTGCTTGAACTGCAGTAGGCAATCCTCGCCCCAGACCACGTTGGCCTGCGGCACGCGCTGCAAGGCCAGCGCCACGGCCTTGATGATGAAATCATTGATGGATAGCTTGATCCCCTGGCCGTTCTCGCGGTTCATCTCCTGACGCAGGGCCAGCAAGGCATCCACGGCGACATCGCTGCTTAAGTAGAAGTGCGGAATGCGCTGCGCGGCGTCGGTCAATCGCCGGGCAATGGCCCGGCGCATGCCATCAAGCGGCACTTCAACGAAGGCCACGCCAGCAAACAGCGCCTTGATGGGCGCACCCGCGCCGGACGCGGACGGCTCCGGCGTGCGCACATCCCGGGCGGTGATGCGCCCGAGCGGCCCGGAGCCGGTGAGCTCCGTCAGTGACACTCCGGTTTGCACCGCCAGGCGGCGCGCCAGCGGTGTCACCTGCACGCCGTTGACGGTGCGCGCGGGTCCGAAATTACGTTCCGGTGTTCGCACGGCGTTGAAGGGATCGAAAGCGCGCGCGGGTGTACCCGATGCCGCCGGCGCTTGCGCTGACGCTGACGCCAGAGCGGCCGCCGGTTGATCGCGCGCGGCCGCGCCGTTCAGCACCGCGACCACCGAACCTACGGGCACGGTGACACCGGCGCCGACGCGAATCTCCGCCAACACACCGGCCTCCGTGCTCGGCACTTCCATGGTGGTCTTGTCGGTCTCGATGTCGAACAGCACCTCGCCGGCCGCCACTGCATCGCCCACGGATTTGTGCCAGCCGATGATGGTGCCTTCGGCCACCGTCTCGCCCAGCTGCGGCATGAGTATGTCCACGTTAGAACACGTCGCAGCCCGGCAGGCCGCAGGAAATCAGGCGGTCGGAGGGAAAGTTGGTGATGATCTGGCAGCCATCCTTGGTAACCACCACTTCCTCCTCGATGCGTGCCGCGCCCGAGCCATCGTCGGCGCCCTTCCAGGTCTCGAGCGCAAACACCATGCCCTCCTTCAGCGGCGCGGTCTGGCCGCGATAGCGCTTGGAAATGATCGGCCGCTCCCACAGCGACAGTCCCACGCCATGGCCGTATTGCAGCAGGAACGCTTCGGCCTCATCGCGATAACCAAAGTCCTTGGCATCGGGCCACACCTGTGCGATCTGGTCCGGCGTCACCCCGGGCTTCACCATTTCGATCGACGCGCTGATCCATTTCGAAGCCATCTCATAGGCATCGATCTGATACTTGTTGGGCTCGCCGCAGATGAAGGTGCGGTAGTAGCAGGTGCGATAGCCGTTGTAGCTGTGCATGATGTCGAGAAACACCATGTCGCCGGGTTGGATCATGCGGTCGGAAAAGGTATGTGAATGCGGCCGGCCGCGCGGGCCGGACACCGAATTGACGCACTCCACGCGCTCCGAACCCATGCGGAACAAGCGGTCATGGGCGATGGCCACCAGTTCATTCTCGCGCGTGCCCGGCCGAATCGCGCGGCAGATATCCACATAGGTGGCATCCACCATCGCTGCCGCCAGCTTCAGCAGCTCGATCTCATCCGGCGTCTTCACCTCGCGCGCATCGAGCATGGCCTGTTGTCCATCCACGACCTCGATGCCGGCGGCTTCCAGCGCGCGCAGCATCGGCAGTTCCATGATGTCGATGCCCACCGGCTGATCGGTCACGCCGCGATCGATCAGTGCCTTCTTGATCTGGCGCGCAAAGTCATCTTGGATGTTCAGCCACGGCGGCAGGCCGCCCTGCATGGTGGATATGGGCGCGGCAACATTATCGGCAATCCACGGCGATGACAGCCGCTTGGCCGGCGGCGCCGGATCCCACAACAGCGGCGCGCCTTCCGCGGCACACAGGCAATAGCGCATGAATTTATCGCGCGCCCATTCACCGATGTGCGTGCCGGTCACGTAGCGCACGTTGTCGAAGTTGAAGCACACCACGGCGCCCAGGCCGGCCGCCTTGATGGCCTGCTGCGTTCGTGCAAGCCGTTGTTTTAGCAGGCGATCATAGTCGATCCCGCGCTCCCAGTCCTTGGCCTGCGTTCCCCAGGACGCGGTTGCATGGGGCCGATTATATTTCATTAATTTTTCCTGAAAATCGATAAAGATGCACGATTGTCATCGTAATCCGGTTATCTTCCGCAGATCAAAAAAAACTCGAAATTAAATTTTGGCCCCCTGGGCAGGAGCTAGCTTGAGCCGTTCCGCCGCTTTCCGCGAGTTATTGCAGGCCCCGCCGTTCATCTGCCTGGGTGCCCACGATGCCGTGAGCGCCAAGTTGGCTGAGCAGGCCGGCGCCCCGGCCATCTACGTGAGCGGCTACGCCGCCTCGGCCATCGTGGCCGGTGCCGCGGATGTGGGTGTGCTCACGCAGACGGAAATGTTCGAGCACATCCGGCGCATCTGCCGCGTCACGCGCGTGCCGGTGTTTGCCGATGCCGACACCGGCTACGGCG
>DASXLF010000197.1:0-1511 GCA_036496405.1 Steroidobacteraceae bacterium
AAGCTCAGCGTTCCCCTGGTCATGATTTTTGCCTGGCTCTTGCTGGGCGAAAAACTCAATTGGGGCGCAGTCGCTGGCGGTCTGCTGATCACCGCGGGCGCCGTGGTCATGGTGCTGGGCTGAGCGTTTATGCTTGAGGCAAGCCAGCTCTTTCTCGGAATTCTCATGAACCTCAGACCCCAACCTGCGCCCATCCGCCGCATCGTGCTCACCGGCTTCATGGGGTCGGGCAAGAGCACCGTGGGGCCGCTGCTGGCTGCGCGGCTGGGCTGGCGGTTTGTCGATGCGGACGACGTGATCGTCGCCGAGACAGGCATGCCGATTACGGATTTCTTCGCGCGCCATGGAGAGGCCTCCTTCCGCGACCGCGAACACGCGACCATCGCCCGTCTCGCCGGCGAAGACGCCCTGATCCTGGCGCTGGGCGGCGGCGCCATTGAGACTCAGGCCACCCGCGACCTGTTGCTGATCGTGCCGGGCACCCTGCTGGTGCATCTCGACGTAAAGCTCGAAACCACCCTGGCCCGCTGCGGCGGAACCGAGCACACCCGCCCCATTCTTGCCGATCAGGAGAACTTGCGCGCGCGTTATGAGCGCCGCTCACTGCTTTACCGCACGGCCAACGTGTCCATCACGGCGGACGAGATTTCGCCCGAACAGGTGGCGGAGGCCGTTCTGGCGGCGTTCAATCGCATCATCCGCATTCCTGAATCGGGTTTCGGCAGCTAAATGCAGGAATCCGAGGGCCGGTTCCCGGCATCTGGGGTTGTTATCATCGAAGCAGGCCCCCGGAGCACTTTCCGGGCACTTCCCACCGAGGTTCTGTCCAGCCGCAATGGCTCATGTCTCCCGTGCATTCGTTCCGTCGGATTTGCCGGCTCCGACCGCGAGCAGCGTTCACTCGCCTCTTGCCGTGCCGCGCCCCGGCTCGACCGCCCAGTTCATCGCCGACTGCCGCGAGTTATTCAAAGTCCGCGTGACAGGCATGGTCGTGGTGACGGGGTGGGCGGGTTTCTACCTGGGCTCCATGCAATCGGGCATTTCCAGCCTGCAGCGGGGCCTGATCGACACGCTGTTCGGTATTGGCCTGGTGTCGGCCGGCGCGGGGGCGCTGAACCAGGCGCTGGAACGCAGGACGGACGCGCGCATGGTGCGCACCGCCGACAGGCCTCTTGCCGCAGGGCGCATCTCGCTCGCCGCGGGTGTGCTGGCGGGACTCGCGGCCCTGGCGCTGGGCGCCTGCTGGCTGACGTTGCACACCAATGCACTCACCGTGGCCCTGGCCCTGCTGACGGCATTCACGTACGTGGCCATCTACACACCGCTCAAACGGGTCACCACGATGGCCACCTTCATCGGCGCGTTCCCCGGAGCGATGGGCCCCCTGCTCGGATGGACCGCTGCGCGCGGGCGCATCGAGTGGCCGGCCGTGGCGCTGTTTGCGATTCTCTTTGTGTGGCAGTTCCCGCATTTCATGGCCATTGCGTGGCTCTATCGCGACGACTACGCGC
>DASXLF010000198.1:0-1802 GCA_036496405.1 Steroidobacteraceae bacterium
GCCGCGTTGCGCCGCTCCCTGGGGCAGCTGCGACTGGGCGAGCTGCGCCTGATCGATGGCGATGGCGAATATCGCTTCGGGCGCCGCAGCGCCGGCTGTGGCCTGAGCGCGACCCTGCGCATCACGGATCCGCGGTTTTATCTCGATACCGCCTTCGGCGGCAGTGTCGGCGCCGGTGAGGCCTACATCCGCGGCTTCTGGAGCTGCGACGACCTGACTTCACTGATGCGCATCATGGTGCTCAATCGCGCGGCACTGAGCGGGCTCGAGGGTGGCTTTGCGCGCCTGAGCCGCCCGCTGTACCGGCTGTATCATTACCTGCATCGCAACAGCAGGGACGGCAGCGCGCGCAACATCGCGGCCCACTACGATCTCGGCAACGATCTGTACGCGCTCATGCTCGATGACACCATGGCCTATTCGTGCGGCATTTTCGCCGATGAGAACACCAGTCTGCTGCAGGCCTCGCGCGCGAAATTCGATGCCGCGTGCGGCAAGCTGGCGCTGACACCCTCGGATCATCTGCTCGAAATCGGCACCGGCTGGGGCGGCCTGGCCATTCACGCGGCGCGGCACTATGGCTGTCGTGTCACGACCACGACCATCTCCCGGGCCCAGTATGAATATGCGGGCGCGCGCATCGCGGCCGCCGGGCTGCAGGATCGGGTAACGCTGTTGTTCGAGGACTACCGCGAACTCACGGGCCGCTATGACAAGCTGGTGTCGATCGAGATGATCGAAGCGGTGGGCGCCGAGCACCTTGAGACTTTCTTCGGCAAGTGCAGCGCACTGCTCGCGGACGACGGCGCTATGCTGTTGCAGGCCATCACCATTCAGGATCAGCTGTACCAGCAGGCATTGCGTTCGGTCGACTACATCCAGCGCTTTATTTTCCCGGGCAGCTTCATTCCATCGATCACGGCGCTGTCCACCGCCATCTGCCGCGCCAGCGATCTGAAGGTTTTTCAGCTCGAGGACATCGGCCCGCACTACGCACGCACGCTGCGCGAATGGCGCCGCAATTTCTTCGCCCACCTGCCGGAAGTGCGCCGGCTGGGCTATGCCGACAGCTTCGTGCGCCTGTGGGAATTCTACCTGTGCTATTGCGAAGGCGGTTTTTCCGAACGCCAGCTGGGCGATGTGCAGATGTTGCTGACCAAGCCGGATTGCCGCCGCGCGCCACTGCATTGAGCGTGATCACTTCACTGCGGCCGCTGCAGGCCGAGTTGCGTGCCCTGCTGGGCGACGACGCCGTGCTGACGCGGCCCGAGGATACCGCCGCGTTCGAGATCGACCAGCGGCGCCTGTATCGCGGCCGGGCTCTGGCCGTAGCGCTGCCGCGCAGCGTGGAGCAGGTCTCCGCTGTGGCGGTGTGGTGCAACCGGCAGCGCATTGGACTGGTGCCGCAGGGCGGCAATACCGGCTACTGCGGTGGGGCCACTCCCGACGAATCCGGAAATCAGCTGCTGTTGTCACTGCAGCGGCTCAATCGCGTCCGCAGTATCGATGCCGCGAATTTCAGCATGACGGTCGAGGCCGGCTGCGTGCTGGCGAAGGTCCAGCAGGCGGCGGATGCGGCGGAACGATTTTTCCCTTTGAGCCTGGGCGCCGAGGGCAGCTGTCAGATCGGCGGCAATCTAGGCACCAACGCCGGCGGTCTCAATGTCGTGCGCTACGGCATGACGCGCGATCTGGTGCTGGGGGTCGAGGCGGTACTGGCCGACGGCAGCGTGCTGCACGGACTCAAATCATTGCGCAAGGACAACACCGGCTATGACCTCAAATCACTCTTGGTCGGCTCG
>DASXLF010000199.1:0-4976 GCA_036496405.1 Steroidobacteraceae bacterium
TGCTGGCGCTGCTATGCGTGAGCCTGTGTCGCGTCGCTTCGGCCGCCGAGAACCTGTTGCCGCCGCCGGCCGCGCTCGAGCCGGACGTGCAGTTCTGGATTCGCGTCTACACGCAGATCTCCACCAACGAGGGCTTCATCCACGACCAGCACAAGCTGTCGGTGGTCTACGAGACCATGCACTTTGATGCCGATACGCCCACGCACGAGCGCGCGGGTCGGGTCGAGTCGCAACGCGACCGCATCGAAGGCATATTGCGGCGCCTGGGCAGCGGCGCGGCACCGCAGGACGCCGACGAGCAGAAGGTGCGCGATCTGTGGGGCCCTGATGTCACGCCGGCGCGGCTGGCGGAAGCTGCCGAGGACGTTCGCTTCCAGCTGGGCCAGTCAGATCGCTTTCGCGCCGGGCTCATGCGTGCCGGCCGCTGGGAAGCGCACATCGCCGAGGTGCTGGCGAATCTCGGACTGCCGGCGCAGATTGCGGCTCTGCCGCATGTGGAGTCATCGTTCGATCCCAACGCCTATTCCAAGGTCGGTGCCGCCGGTCTGTGGCAGTTCATGCGTTCCACCGGCCGACGCTTCCTGCGCATCGATTCGGCGGTGGATGAGCGCATGGATCCGTTTCGCGAGACCGAAGCGGCGGCGCAGCTGCTGAACTATAACTACCGGCTGCTCGGCAGCTGGCCACTGGCGATCACCGCCTATAACCACGGTGCCGAAGGCATGCGCCGCGCGCGCGAGCAACTAGGCACCGACGACATCGTGCGCATCGTGCGTGACTATCACAGTCCGACGTTCGGATTCGCTTCGCGCAATTTTTATGTGTCATTTCTGGCCGCGCTGACCATCGCCCAGGATCCGGAGAAGTATTTCGGCCCGCTCAACCGTGGCTCGGAAACGCAATTTGTGGAAGTGAAGATGAGCGCCAGCGCCAGCAGCGCGGCACTGGTGCGCGCGCTCGGTGTCGATCGCGACGTGCTGCGCAGCCTCAATCCGGCGCTACGTCCCGCGGTCTGGAACGGCCAGCGCGCAATCCCCGCCGGCTATGTGGTGCGCCTGCCGGGCTCGGCGTCGAAGTGGACTTCGGACCTGCTGGCTCAGCGCCTGGGCGCCGCCAAGCCCGTGGTCGTGGCGCAGGTGACGCCGCCGGCCAGCGTGCCGCCGCCAGCCGTTGCCGCGTCTGCACCGGCACGAGCACCAGCGCCGGCGCCGACACCAACGCCTGCGCCCGCGCCAGCGAGCGCGCCGCCGGCCGCGCCGGCAATCGTTGCTGCCAACATGCCCGTGACTACTGCCGCCTCCGAGTACACGCTGGTGCAGAACGATGACACAGTCTCGACCATCGCCGCGCGCACCGGCGTGACCGTCGGCAAGCTCATGGCGCTCAATTCAATTCATGACCTGAATGACGATCTGTACGGCGGCGAGCGCCTGCGCTTGGTGGCGGCGGCGCCGGAACCGGAGACTGAAACCGCGGCCGCGGACGTTGCTACTGCCAAGGCCGCGGTCGAAGAGAGTCAGGAAGAAGATAAGGCTGTGGCCGCCGCCAAAGAGGTCGCGGCGAATACTGAACCGGTGTCGGCGGCACAGGCGCAGGCCGAGGGGCCACAGCTGCTCCCGGGCACTACCGGACCGGAGTCGGCCGATCCCGTGGACTATTCGGTAGCCAGTGACGGCAGCATCCGCGTGGTGGCCGCCGAAACTCTGGGCCACTATGCGGACTGGCTCGGTACCTCCGCCAGCCGCCTGCGAGCCCTCAACAAACTGCGTGGCCGCACGCCGGTGATCATGGGACGGCGCGTCAAGCTCGACTTCGAGCACGCCACGCGCACGGAGTTCGAGCAGAAGCGGCGCGACTATCACGAGCGGCTCCAGGCGGCCTATTTTGCCTCGCATCGCATCGCCGGCACGGAGATCTACGTCGCCCGCCGCGGCGATTCGCTCTGGAGCATCACGCAGCGCAATGTGAAGGTGCCGATCTGGCTGTTGCAGCAGTACAACCCGGATATGGATTTCACGGATTTGCGTCCCGGCACTCAGGTTTCACTGCCAAAAGTGGAAGACGTCACAGCCCAGTAAAGCGACGGCGCTCGCTCGGCGCGGGCAGTGTGCCTATAATTCAAGCCGATGCGACGTATTCTGACTGCACTGCCTTCACTGCTTCTGGGCGTCCTGGGCGTCGTCCGGGCTGATACCGGCTCGCCGGTGATCGATGATTCCTCCAACGGCGCGGCAGCGGCACCTCCCAGCTTATCGGCCACGATGCCGGTGGCCGACCAGATCATCGTGCGCAAGTCCGAGCGCCGCCTCTTTCTCATGCGTCACGGGGAAGTACTGCGCAGCTACCGGGTCGCGCTCGGCCTGATGCCCGAGGGGCCCAAGGAGCGCGCCGGGGACTTCCGCACGCCCGAAGGGCACTACCAGCTCACGCGGCGCAACGCGCGCAGCGACTATTTCCTGTCGATCCAGGTGTCCTACCCCAACGACCAGGACCTGCGCCGCGCGCGACATGACCATGTCGACCCGGGCGGCTCGATCATGCTGCACGGGCTGCCGAACTACCTGCGCCACTCGCCCGAGTACTACGCCAAGTCGGATTGGACCGATGGCTGCATCGCCATGTCCGATTCCGATATGGTGGAGCTGTGGATGATGACGCAGGACAACACCCCGATCGAAATCCTGCCTTGAGTGCGGTCCCAGCACCTGGGGGCGCTCCGGCCGTGGACGCCAGCATCGTCGTCGCCGATTCGGTGGATGCGCGCGTCGCTCCGCGTGGCAGCCTCGAGAATCTCTCGCAGGCCGAGATCGACAAGCTGCTCGATACCAGCCACACCGGGCTATACACCCTGTTTCGTAATTGCGCACTCGCGGTGCTGAACTCCGGCAGCGACAACGATAACGCCAAGGAAATCTTCGAGCGCTACCGCAACTTC
The DNA here is from genome assembly GCA_036496405.1 of Steroidobacteraceae bacterium. Classification (GTDB taxonomy): domain Bacteria; phylum Pseudomonadota; class Gammaproteobacteria; order Steroidobacterales; family Steroidobacteraceae; genus FEN-1191. Next base: position 2,936 of record DASXLF010000199.1, read on the forward strand.
GACGTGCAGATCGTGCGTCATGCCTGGGGCATCAAGCTGCAGATCAGCAACGCCCCGGCCGCCGCCTTCGTCGACGGCGAGATGATCCACGGCATCAAGGAACACCTGTTCGCGGTGTTGCGCGATGTGATCTACACGTCTAATGAAATCATCAGTGTCGGGCGCCTCGACAGCCAGGATCCGGCATCGATCACCAATGCGGTATTCCACATCCTGCGCAATGCCAGGGTGCTCGACTACAAGGCTCGTCCTAACCTGGTGGTGTGCTGGGGTGGTCACTCGATCGGCGATGCGGAATATCAGTACGCCAAGCGGGTGGGCTATGAGCTGGGGCTCAGGGCGCTCGATGTCTGCACCGGCTGCGGACCGGGCGCCATGAAAGCGCCCATGAAAGGTGCCGGCGTCGGGCACGCTAAGCAGCGCATCACCCACGGCCGTTTCATTGGCCTGACCGAGCCGGGCATCATCGCCGCCGAGCCGCCCAACGCCATCGTCAACCAGCTGGTGATCATGCCGGACATCGAGAAGCGCCTGGAAGCCTTCGTGCGCCTGTCGCACGGCATCGTCGTACTGCCGGGCGGCGCCGGCACCGCCGAGGAAATACTGTATCTGCTCGGCCTGCTGCTCGATCCGGCCAATGCGGCGCAGCCGTTGCCGGTGGTGCTGACCGGGCCAGCGGCCAGCGCCGGCTATTTCGAGCAGATCGCGCGCTTCATCGACGGCACGCTCGGGCCAGCGGCGCTGACGCGCCTCAAGGTCATCATCGATGATCCGGCCGGCGTCGCGCGCCACATGGTGAGTTCATTCGAACAGGTGCGCGAATTTCGCCGCAGCCAGAACGACTCGTACAACTTCAACTGGCTGCTGCGCGTGCCCTACGACCTGCAGCAGCCGTTCGAGGTGACGCATGCCTCGATGCGGTCGCTGCAGCTGCGGCGCGGGCAGCCGGCGCATCGACTGGCCGCCAACCTGCGGCGCGCTTTCTCCGGCATCGTCACCGGTAACGTCAAGGAAAACGGCGTCGCCGCCATCGAGCGCGACGGTCCGTACGAGATCGCGGCCGATCCGCAGATCATGCCGTTGCTGGATGACCTGCTGACTTCTTTCGTCGCCCAAAGGCGCATGAAATTGCCGGGCAGCATCTACCGACCCTGCTACCGTCTGGTGGCCTGAAATTCAAGGGCGTTCGCGCCCGGCGCCGCATTATTGGCAGGTTCCAATTCTCGTTTTTTTCACGGGATTTGCGCAGCACGTGGATGTCGCGCCGATGGCGGTACTGCTGTGATCCAGTTCCTGTCGGCCCGCGCTGTGGCGCGTAGTCTGGGTGCCACGGAGGCCCGCACAACCCACATGAGCAAACCCGAACTACCGAAGGTCGAGACCGCCAATGAGGCGCTGGCAGACAAGCTCGTGGCGCCCAGTGGTGCCGAAGCTTATGCACGCTGGCTCGAGCACATGCAGCGCACACGCACCCGTCACGCGGCGATCACGCGCAATCTCTACACCTGGTCGAACTACAAGAGCTGGGCGGACAAGATGCGCGTCGACTGGAAGGACGACAGCAAGCCACCGAAGGTCTAAGGCTTGGCGCCGCTGCGGCGCTGCCCCGTAGTACTGATACCTGTCGGCTGGCCGCCGCCCTGGGCGCGATGATAGGTCGGGGACTCCAGCCACTCGAACATCGATTGCCAGTCGGCCCAGTCCTCGGCCACCAGGGTTGATTTCATCTCCGACAGTCCCAGCCCGCTCTCGGCCGAACGCACATAGTTCTGCGAGTCGCGCAGGGTCGCCACGATCGGAATATTGAGCGTATCGAGAAAACGCGCCAGCGACTGGTAAATCACGGTATTGCGCCGCACGCGGTTGGCGATGATGCCGAGGCGGTTCTCATCACGCCGTACTTTGGCCACCAATAGCAGGTTCTGCACGCAGCGCGAGCAGGCGTGTATGTCGATGTCCGAGGGCAGCACCGGCACCAGTATCTTGTCGGCGCCGCGGATCAGATCCGGAATTTCGTTGGCTTGAAGCGCCGCCGGGGTAT
>DASXLF010000200.1:0-4086 GCA_036496405.1 Steroidobacteraceae bacterium
GGCGGCGCTGGCAGCACAAAAAAAGTCCAGGTCCAGCATGCCGAACTCGTCCAGCCGGGCGCGGATCTGCAATGGATAACCCGTACCCCGGTAGATGACATTGAACTCCCAGCGCCGCGACTGCTCAGCTGGCAGCACCTCGATATCTTTCGCCACCGCTTCGGCGTCCTTGCGGACAAAGCCGGCGCGAAAGACCTTCGCCACCTTCTTGAGCACGGCGCCGGCGTGCTGAACCTCGAAGCTGCTGGTAATGCGCACCAGCCCCGCGGCCGCCGGTGGGATGGCCTCGGCGTGTGGCGTGCCCTCCGGCACGGGAATGGCCTGGCCCGATGGGGCGCCCTGCGCGGGCGGAATGGCCTGCGCCGACGCTTCCGAGGCGACGCCACGGCCGACCAGCATGACCGACACGATAGCCGACAATGTCAGCAGTTTCGCCGATCTTAGGCCAAATATCCGGCATCTTTGCCTCATAATTCGCTGGCCTCCTGGTCCGTGAGCAGCCGCCACTGGCCCGGCCGCAGATCCGGCGGTAAACGCACTCGACCATAGCGCACTCGCGCGAGTTTGCTGACCTCGAAACCCGCCGCCTGCCACAGTCGCCGCACCTCGCGGTTACGACCCTCGTGCAGGATCACGCGGAACCAGGCATGCGCCGTCTCATCCGCGGCCGTTGCCATTGCCGCCGGCGCATGTCCACGCGCCACCGGCTCGACGGCATCAAAATGGGCCGGCCCGTCTTCGAGCGCCAGTCCGGCGCGCAGGCGCTCGAGCACGGCCGCCGATGGCTGGCCGCGCACGCGCACCAGGTACTCGCGTTCGATTTCCGAGGACGGATGCATCAGTCGATGCGCAAGTTCGCCATCAGTAGTGAACAGCAGCAGCCCGGTAGTGTTGACATCCAGTCGGCCGATGACCACCCAGCGACCAGCACGCGGGATGGGCAGCCGCTCGAACACCGTTGGACGTCCCTGCGGATCGGCGCGCGTGGTCATCTCGCCCGCCGGCTTGTGGTACAGCAGCACTTGGCGCGCCGCGCGCGCCTGTCCGGTCAACTGCAGCCGCCGCCCGTCCAGACGTATGTCGGCCGAAAGTTCCGCGCGCTGACCCAGCGTCGCCAGCTCGCCATCCACGCTGAGCCTGCCGGCGCGAATCCAGGTTTCGATCTGGCGCCGCGAGCCATGCCCGGCGGCGGACAGCAGCTTCTGCAGCCGCTCGCTCACCACCGGTTCACCGCACCGGCAGGGAGATCTTCCGGAACAGTTCGGTTTGCGCCTCTGGGTCGCGTGCGTCGATGGCGCGGTCCACCAGTCGCCGGGTGAGGTGCGGCCCGAACAGTTGAATGAAGTCGTAGGTGAAGTTGCGCAGCAATGTGCCGCGCCGAAAGCCGATCCACGTGGTGTGGATGGGAAACAGATGCGAGGCATCGAGCACCGTAAAATCGCTGTCCTGCGCCGGATCGATCGCCACGCTGGCGACAATGCCCACGCCCAGGCCTAAGCGAACGTAGGTCTTGATCACATCCGAATCGCGCGCCGTCAATGCCACCTTGGGCACCAGATTCTCGCGCGCGAATACCGTGTGCAGCGATGAGGCACCGGTGAAGCTGAACACGTAGGTGACCAGCGGATATGGCGCCAGGTCCTGCAGCGTCAGACGCTCGATGCGGGCCAGCGGATGATGCTTGAGCACGATCACCTGCCGGTACCAGCGATACACCGGCAGCAGCACCAGCCCCGGAAACAGCCCGTCCGAGCCCGTGGCGATGGCCAGCTGTACCCGGTCCGTGGCCACCATCTCGCCAATCTGTTCGGAAGTGCCCTGATGCAGATGCAGTTCCACTTCCGGATAGCGCTCGCGAAACGCGTGCACCACCGGCGGCAATACATAGCGCGCCTGCGTGTGCGTGGTGGCAATGGAGAGCGTGCCGCGGTTGTCCTGATTCAGGTCGGCGGCCACGGCCTTGAGACTGTCGATCTCGGCCAACGCACGATTGGCGTATTCGAGCACTTTCGTACCCTGCGGGGTGACGCGGGAGAATGCACGGCCCTCGCGCACGAACAAATCGAAGCCCAGCTCCCGCTCCAGCGCCTTGAGCGCGCGGCTGATGGCCGGCTGCGAGGTGCCCAGCGCCGAGGCTGCCTGGGTCACCGACAGCCCGTGGCGGGCAATGGCCACGGCGTATTGAAGCTGGTGAAAATTCATGGTTTTACTCGCCGGCACACCATACGGCCAAAATCGGCCGCGCATCATAACAATGCGTTATCAAGGAATGGCCTTCCACTTATCGATCAGTGGCCGCTGGCAGGACTAGAGTGCTCAACGCAGACTCAACCACCCGGCGGACCAATGATTTACGAGAGCATTCTGGCAACGATCGGGCGCACGCCCGTCGTGCGTCTGCGCCGCCTCGCCCCCGCCGGCGTGTCGGTGTATGCCAAGTGCGAGTTTTTCAACCCGGGCTCTTCGGTCAAGGACCGCCTGGCGATCGCCATCATCGAGGACGCGGAAGCGCGCGGGACCCTCAAGCCCGGCCAGACTGTGGTCGAGGCTACCTCGGGTAACACCGGCATCGCCCTGGCCATGGTGTGCGCGGCCAAGGGTTACCCCTTCGTGGCTGTCATGGCCGACAGCTTCTCGCTCGAGCGGCGAAAAATCATGCGCCTGTTCGGTGCGCGCGTGATCCTGACGCCCGCCGCCGCGCGCAGCGGCGGCATGGTCAGCAAGGCCGAGGAACTGGCACAGAAGCACGGTTGGTTCCTTGCTCGGCAGTTTCAGAACCAGGCCAATCCAGCCTACCACCGCAACACCACCGGCCCCGAAATCCTGTCCGACTTCGCCGGCAAGCGGCTCGACTACTTTGTCAGCGGCTGGGGCACGGGGGGTACCCTCACCGGCGCCGGCGAGATGCTGCACCTGGCGCGGCCCGACATCCGCATCGTGGTGGCCGAACCTGAGTCGGCAGCACTGCTGGCGGGCAAGCCATTCGCGCCGCACAAGGTGCAGGGCTGGACACCGGACTTTATTCCGGCGGTGCTCAACCGCAGTGTGCCGGATCAGCATGTGACGGTCACCGACGCCGAGGCCATTGCCACTTCGCGTGAACTGGCGCGCCAGGAAGGCATCTTCTGCGGCATCTCCTCCGGCGCCACCGTGGCAGCCACACTCAATCTCGCCCGCACCGTACCCGCCGGGACAGTATTGCTGGCCATGGTGCCCGACACGGCCGAGCGTTATCTATCAACTGCGCTGTTTGAAGGAATAGCCGATGGCTCGGATCCGGAACCCTGAACGCGTTTTTGAGCCCGAAGTGAATACCGCGGCCACTATCGCGCTTCCCGATCCATTTGCGTTGTACCGCGGTGGCTCGCTGCAGGCCGCCCATGTCGCTTATGAAACCTGGGGTCAGCTCAACCCCGCGCGTGACAACGCCATTCTGCTGTTCACCGGACTCTCGCCCTCGGCGCATGCTGCCGCAACGCCAGCGGATCCGAGCCCGGGCTGGTGGCAACGCATGATCGGGCCGGAGCTGGCGCTCGACACCAATCGCTACTTCGTTGTGTGCGTCAACTCGCTGGGCAGCTGCTTCGGTTCCACCGGTCCGGCCTCGATCGATCCGGCCACCGGCGAGCGCTATGCCGTCAGCTTCCCCGAGCTCGCGGTCGAGGACATCGCCAGCGCCGCCCATGCCGCCATCCGCGCGCTGGGCATTGAGCGCCTGCACGCCGTGGTCGGCGCCTCACTCGGCGGCATGTCGGTGATCGCGTTCGCCGCCCAGTTTCCGCATGCCGCGCGACGGCTGGTCAGCATCTCCGGCAGCGCGGCGGCCTCGCCGTTCGCGATCGCGCTGCGTTCGGTGCAACGCGAAGCCATTCTGCGCGATCCGGACTGGCAGGGCGGCCACTACGCGCCCGAGCATCCGCCCCGCACCGGCATGCGCCTGGCGCGCAAGCTCGGCACCATCACCTATCGCTCGGCCGCGGAGCTGCGCCAGCGCTTTGGCCGTGAGCGGCTCGAGGGCTCGCACAACCTCAGCCAGTTCGCGCCGCGCTTCGCCATCGAGGGTTACCTGGAAGCGCAGGCCGAGCG
>DASXLF010000201.1:0-2015 GCA_036496405.1 Steroidobacteraceae bacterium
GATGGCAGCGGTCATGTTGTGCTCGGTTCGAAAACGTATCCAATTATATGGGAACACGGTGGGCATCCACAACCCGGGCGAACACCAGCACATCGACGGTTGCGGCCTTGGCGCGCAACAGCGCCCGCGCGCAGGCGTCGACGGTGGCGCCCGAGGTCAGGACATCGTCGATCAGGACCACGCGCCGGCCGGCAACCTCGGATTGGCGGTCCGCCGATACCTTGAATGCGCCCTGCACATTGCTGGCGCGCTGCGGCCGCGACAGGCCGACCTGCTGCTCGGTGGCCCGGACCCGCCGCAGCACGTCGCCTCTTGCCCTGACGCCGCTCTGGCGCTCGATTGCGCGGGCCAGCGCGCCGGACTGGTTGTAGCGGCGGCTCCAGGCGCGCCGCCACTGCAGCGGAACGGGGATAAGCCAGTCGGATTGCGTCAGCAATTCCGCGCCGGCACGGGCCATCCAGCCGCCCATCGCTGGCGCCAAATCCGTGCGGTCCTGGTATTTCAGCGCATGCACCAGTGTGCGTGCGACGTCGTCGTAGCGCACGGCGGCGCGGGCGCGACCATAGGCCGGCGGATTGGCGATTGCCTCCATCGACAACAATTCAGGTCCGGGATCGTAGACAAAGGGAATCCCGAGCCTTGGGCAGAACGGCTTTGCGATGAACGACAGTTTTGCCCAGCAATTGGCGCACACGCCTTCGCCATCAACCGGTTCGCGGCACGCGACGCACAGCGTCGGCAACGCGACATCGAGCACGAGCCGCGCAGCATGCTTCCACGCGCCGCGGCACGTATTCAGCGCGCCGCGCAAATGGGTGGAAATGGAATGGGATGGTGATGCTTCGGCGTCCATTGGCAAAGGCTATCCTCGGCTGGCGAAGTGCTCAAGCACGGATTGCCAGGGATGGGGCGAGGGGCGTACCAAATCGGTATGGCTTCGAACCAGAATAGTGCACCCATCCTGTTCGATCGCGCGCTGTTGCAGGCGCGGCAGCGTCGCGCGCAAAAACAGGGATCGGCGACCTTCCTGCTCGACCGCGTGGCCGAGGACATCGTGGAACGGCTGACTGCCGTGAAGCGGGATTTTGCAGAGGTCGCCGACATCTGGACGCCCGGCGATGCCTTGCGAAAACCGCTCGGCGATCGTTTCAGATCGTTCACGCACCTCGATCTGCTGGACTCACAGCAGGAGGTATTGCCGTTTCAGCCCCAGGCGCTCGATCTCGTCGTATCCGCGCTCGCGTTGCAGTTCGTCAACGATCTGCCCGGCGTGCTCGCCCAGATCCGCCACGCGCTGAGGCCGGACGGGCTGTTGCTGGCGGCGATGATCGGCGGCGATACGCTGAGCGAGCTTCGGCAATGCTTTGCGGCGGCGGAAGCCGAACTGGAGGGTGGGGTTTCCCCACGCGTCGCGCCGTTTGCAGACCTGCGCGACGTCGGTTCACTCTTGCAGCGTGCTGGGCTGGCGCTGCCGGTCACCGATGTCGATCGCGTGGTGGTGCGCTACGGCAGTGCGTTCGCGCTGATGGCCGATCTGCGGCGCATGGGCGCCAGCAACATCCTGGTGGAGCGGCGGCGGACACCAACCCGCCGCGCCACGGTGCTGCGGATGGCGGAGCTTTACGGTGAGCGGTTCGCCGATCCGGACGGCCGCATCCGCGCCACGTTCGACGTGGTCTGGCTGTCCGGTTGGGCGCCGCATGAGAGCCAGCCAAAGCCGCTCAAGCCGGGATCGGGGACGGTGAGCCTGGAGGAAGCAGTGAAGAAGGCCAAGCAGCGGTAGCATCTACCCTCGGGATCGAGGATTCTCCCTCACATCAACAAATCGATCAGATGCGGAATCAGCGGGATATCCGCCGCAGGCATCGGATAATCGCGCAGCTTGTTGGCGCGGACCCAGACCAGATTCTGGCGCTCGCGCGCGATCACGCTGCCTTCCCAGCGCCGGCAGATGTAGAGCGGCATCAACAAATGGAAACTGTCGTAGGCCTGGCTCGCGAAGGTCAGCGGCGCCA
>DASXLF010000202.1:0-2151 GCA_036496405.1 Steroidobacteraceae bacterium
AGGCCCGACTCCTGCTCGAGCCGGAACCAGTCGGCACTCGCGGTGAGCGGCCGGAAGAGGATCTGATCGTAGATCAGGATGACCACGAACATGGCGGCGATGGCCCAACAGATTGCGGTCAGGCTCCGCTCCTGGATCGCGCGCGCGATGTAGGAGCCGACGCCAGGCAACGTGACCGTCGTGTGCCCGACGCTGATGGCCTCCGCCGCCACCACGAAGAACCAGCCACCCGACATCGACATCATCATGTTCCAGATGAGTGCCGGCATGCCGAAAGGTACCTCGAGGCGCCAGAACCGCATCCAGGCCCCGAGCTGGAAGTTGCGCGCAACCTCTACCAGCTCATCCGGGATGCTGCGCAGCGAGTGATAGAAGCTGAACGCCATGTTCCATGCCTGGCTGGTGAAGATGAGGAAGATGGCCGCCATCTCCGCCCCGGCGACGCGTCCGGGCGTGAGCTGCAGGAAGAACAGGATGGTCAGCGAGAAACTGAGAATTGGCACCGATTGCAGGAAATCTAGCAGTGGAACCAGGATCACCTCCGCGCGGCGGCTCTTGGCGGCGAGCGTCGCGTAAGTGAAGGTGAACAGCAGCGAGGCCAGCATCGCGATCAGCATGCGCAGCGCCGTGCGTGCGGCGTAGGCAACCAGCGCCGAGGGCGCAAGCGATATAGGTGTCGCCTCCAGATGGGCGAGCGAACCCACCAGTCCGTGTGCTGCCTCCGCCAGATAAACGAAGAGGCAAAACACCAGCACGAAGGCGAGCAAATCCCACCCGCCCGGCACATAACGGGTCCGCAGAACGGAGATGGGCAGGCGGTCGAAGCGCATCCGGCGAAGTTTGCCCCAACAACATGTCGATTGGCACCGCAACGCTGATGCGCTGTGCCATCGGTTGCCCCGCGCCCGGGCCCTGCGGTGCAAAATCTCAGGCCGCTGTCGTACGATAGACCCCCATGAAAGCAAGCTTCATTCGGGCGGCAGTGGCCGTCTTCATCCTGGCGCCAGCGTTGCCCGTCTGGAGCGCCGAACCCTCCGAAACGGCCGGCAACGTGAAGGACGACGCCAAGGCGGCCGGGCATGCGGTAGCCCATGCCGGACACGCCATCGCAGACAAGTCCCGCGAAACCGGGCATGTGATTGCGGACAAGTCTCGCGAGACAGGGCATTCCATCGCTGACAGCACGCGCTCGGCGCGCGACACGGTCCGTCAGGACTCGAAGAAGACCGGGCACACCGTTGCCGAGGGCACGCGCAATCTGGGCAGGACGATCCGCGATGGATTCCAGCGATTGAAGACCGGTGTCACCGGCAAGCGCAGCGAGCCTGACCCCAGGGGCTGACTGCCGGCGATTGGCTGCTCCGGTGCGTGCGCCGCCCGAACTGCATCGGGACTACGCGTCACTCGATGAGTGCGGCCTGCCACTCGTGTGAACCCCTCGAAGTCTCACCTGGTATTGATCCCGAGTTACAACCCGGGCGATAAAGCCTTGGAAACGGTGCGTGCCGCGCGCGCGCAGTGGAACCCGGTATGGGTCATCGTCGATGGCAGCACCGATGGCAGTGCCGAAGAGCTCAGCGCCATGGCCCGCAGCGATCCCGGCCTGCGGGTGCTGGTCCGCGAGCGCAACGGCGGCAAGGGCGCAGCCCTTCTCGATGGCCTCATCGCCGCCCGGCGTGAGGGCTTCACCCATGCGCTCACCATGGACGCCGACGGGCAGCACCCGGCCGGCCGGATCCGGGCTTTCATGAGCGCATCCTCGGCTGCCCCGGAAGCGATGATTCTGGGAGATCCCGTGTTCGACGTCAGCGCTCCACGCATCAGGCTGCGCGGCCGGCGCATTGCCAACTGGTGCACCAACCTCGAGACGCTCTGGGCCGGCGTGCATGACACGCTGTTTGGCTTCAGGGTCTACCCGATCGTCCCGCTCATCGAGGTGATGCAGCGCAGCCGCTGGATGCGGCGCTTCGATTTCGATCCTGAGGCGGTGGTGCGGCTCACCTGGCGCGGAATGCCCCTGGTGAACCTGCCGGCTCCAGTGCAGTACTTCACTGCGGAGGAAGGCGGTATCTCACACTTCAACTACTGGCGGGACAACGTGCTGCTCACCTCGATGTACCTGCGGTTGCTGCCAGGATTTGTGATTCGTCT
>DASXLF010000203.1:0-1599 GCA_036496405.1 Steroidobacteraceae bacterium
CTGCCCCGGGGCCCACGCCGGTGAAGATGCAGCTCTTGAAGCCGCCCTGCTGGTACGCATGCTCCATGGCGGCCGCCAAGCGCAGCATGTACTCGTCGCCTACCTCTTGCGGGACTTGGTCAAAGTCGGGCAGTTGGGCCATGGGACTGAACCCGATCAGGTTTTCCACATCCTGGGCGATATAGACCCGGGGATCGAGATTGTAGGCTGCCAGGACAGCGATGATCGCCAGCAGCATGCCTCCGATCAGAATGGTCATGGCATTGCGCAAGAGGACGAGGCTGGTCGCATGCAGAGGAGGAAGGGCCGGCGCGGATATGGACACTGATCCCGGCGCGTGGGCCGCGAGGGTCAAATTGCGGAGTTCTTCATCCACGGCCGCAAACCGGTGCTGCTGGCGCTCGATATCCGCTGCCACCTCGTTGGAACGCTGGAGTCGCGGGGTAGCCTGGGCCGCTTCCCCGGTCAGTTTGTCGAGATCCGCGTTCAGTTGCGACTCCAGCGCTGCAGTACGCTCCAGCTCGTTGCGCAGGTGTTGCTCGATCTGGGCACCCGCCTTGGCGCCCAGGTCGGTGATCATCTTGTCGAGAGAAGCATCGATTTGGGCGAGTTCGTCGGCCGCCAGCTTGTATTGGGGGTGATTGGACGTAAGCGTTGCCATTTGGGAAATGAGCACCGCCCGCCGTGCATTGAGCGCTGTCTTCATACTGGCCAGGCCGGCATCGGTGCGGATCAACTCTTCGGCATCAGCCTTGAGGGCATATCCGTGCGCAGCATTGCTTTTACTCAGCGACATCAGCCGGGCGGCCGCATCGTCGTGAGCCGTGCGCGCGTTCACCAGCTCTGCACGCACCTTGCTGATGTCCAGATCCAGCTCGTCGGGATTGCTGGGGCTCACCACCGCCACGCCTAACATTCTGCTCAGGCTCTGCTGCTCGGCACGGTCGGTGGCCAGTGCTTTCTGCACCCGGTCCTCCTCCTCCTGGAGCATGGCAAGGCGCTCGGTGTCCCCCTGCCTGGCGGCCAGCGACGCTCTTTCCGCGACACTCTGCGCGACTGCATTGGCAATGCGCGCAGCGGCGTCTGCGTTGCGCGCCTGGGCGGCGATCTTGATCTCGTAGCTGGCGCCCTCGCGCGTAACCTTAAGGGCCTTGCCGAGCCGTTCCACAGCGGCCTGATCGCTCTCCCCTTTTCTCTTGCCATGGCCGGCATCGCCGTCCAGCTTCTGGAGGGCGCGCTGCAGCACGTCGGGCTCCAATGCGCTGGTCAACTGCTGCTGTACAAACGACTCGTAGCTGTTCGAGTCGTAAGGCCAGAGCGGCGGTTTGCCCACTTCCAGTAACCGGGGCGGCGCCGGCTGAATGAACAGGCGGCATTCGGCCGTATACATGGGCCATTGCGTGGCCAGGTACACCACGGCGGCTACCGCTGCGGCGAGAACGATGCCCAGAGCCAGGCGGCGATGCAGTTGCAGGCTGCGCAAAACGTCCAGGCGCAGGGCCGACTGCTCCGGAGCGCCATGGGTGACGTTCCGCGGCAACGGCGAGGAAACCGCGGGCAGGGCCCGATCGGTTCCCAATTGCTCCGGCGTTTCGATCG
>DASXLF010000204.1:0-2798 GCA_036496405.1 Steroidobacteraceae bacterium
TCCTCTGGGATATTCCCGGTCCAGATGATGATGTATTGCATGGCGTGCATGTAGGCCCACAGCAGCAGCACCGAGAGCAGCACTCCGCTGTAAGCCGAGATGCTCATCTGGTGTGTGCGCCGCCCTATGATGAGCAGCGTCGCCGCCAGCCCCGCTAGCAGATAGAAATCGATAGTGAGCAGGCCGTAGATCGATGAATGAAAATTCGGCTCGACCGATTCCAGCCAGTCGATGCCGGCCCATGATGCTGTTAGTGCCCAGATGATGAGCCCGGCTGAGGCCACTCGCACCATCGCGGCGTCGTCGCCGTAGGCACGCGCAGCCCACATGGCTAGCGCGCTCCAGATCGCGAAATAGCAGACGGCGCGCAGCACGAAGAACCACGGACTCAGATAGGCGGCCTTGAAGGTCGGCAGGGCGCTCGCGTGCGACGCCCAGGGATAGATCCAGCTCATGCCGAGAATCACCGGCAGGAACAGCAGCGCGACGGCTGGCGTGGCGAGAGTGGCGGCGGTCAGCGGCTCATGCAGGTCATCCGTCCAGCCGCCACGCACCAGATACGAGGTGAGCAGCACGGCCAGGGCGCCGATCGCCACCGCGCTTACGGCGGTCCACGCCACGAGATAGCTCGCCAGCATGGTCTTGGGTTCGATCAGCAGCCCGAGACCACAGCCGATCAACCCGAGTGCTGCTGCCACCGACAATGATCGTTCGAGCGTCGCCATTACGGCGTCTTCTCAGCACTAAGCCGCGCTCGCTCCTCCGGAGACATGTCGGCGAGCGCGGCATGGCGGCTGAGCTGCAAAGCACGAATATAGGCGACGATGGCCCAGCGATCGCGCGAGCGCACGCGGTCGCCATGGGCATACATCACGCCGTAGCCGTTGGAGATCACGTCATACAAATGCTGGTCGTCGGCCGCTCGCAATTGCTCGTCATGCAGGCTTCGCGGTCCCGGCATGCCGCGCTGCACGACGATGCCGTTGCCCGTGCCGACGCGGTCATGGCATGGCGCGCAGAACACGTCGTACTGCTCGCGGCCGCGCGCCAGCAGTTCTGCTGTCACAGCCGGTTTTTTCCTCGCTTCATCTGCGCGTGCCAGATCGCCGCGCGCCACCGTCCCTGGCACCGGCGCCTGCAGCACGCGGCCGTTGCGGAACAGGCTGCCGGGCTCGTACTCGTGATATTTCGGCTGCGAGTCCATGTTCGAGTGCGTGCAGCCCCCCAGGGCGCACGACAAGGCGCCGGTCATGCACACGAGCTTCCACCAAGTCATGGCGGTATCAGCTCGATCGATATCGGATCGAGTCCCTGCAGGAAGTCTCTGGTCCTGCGCGCGTCGAAATGATCGTCGGTCGAGAGCACGCAGAGAAAGAAACGGTCCTTCGAGGCGCGGCGAAATGTGGGTGCTTCGAATACCGGATGGTGCAGCCGCGGCAGCCCGTTCAAGGCCAGCATCCCGATCGCCGGGGTGAGGGCCGCAAACAGCACGGTCAACTCGAAGGCGTCCACGGCGAAGGCGGAGAGCGGATAGAGCGGACGGCCGCCAACATTAATCGGATAATCGAAGTTGGTGAACAGCTGCATGCCGAAAGCGAGGGCGAAGCCGAATATCCCGCCGATGAGGCCGAGCGAGACCACGCGCCGGTCACGCAACTCAAGTACGTCATTGAGCTCATAGACCGGGAATGGCGTGAAGGCGTCGAGCGCGCGGTAGCCATCGGCGCGCGCGCGCCTCGCAGCGTCGAGGAGCGCCTCGGGCGTCTCGAACTCAGCGAGCAAACCGTAGGAAGCGGCTTTGACCATGCTTAAGCTTCTCCCTTTCCTCGTGCAGGACCTCCTTGGTCTCGAAGATCGAGATCACCGGCAGCAGCCGGATAATCAGCAGGAATGGCACCAGGAACAGTCCGATGGTGCCGGCATAGATCGCCCAATCCCAGAACGTGGCGTGATAGACGCCCCACGAGGACACCAGGAAATCGCGATAGAGGCTGGTCACCAGGATCATGTAGCGCTCGAGCCACATGCCGATCGCGACGCTGGTTGAGATCGTGAACAGCATCCACGGCGAGCGCCGCACCGGACGCCACCACAGCGGCTGCAGCACAATGAAATTGAACACGACCGCGCCCCAGTAGCTCCACCAGTACTGACCGAAGAAGCGATCTTGCAGCGTCTGGATCTCATGCGGATTACCGGAATAGAGCGCGTCGAACACCTCGAAGACGTAGCCGTAGGCGGTCATCAATCCGGTCGCTAGCAGCACCTTGCCGAGAACGTCGAGGTGATCGTCGGTGACGAGGTTCTGCAGATGGAACAACGATCGCAGCGCGATAGCAATCATCGACACGACGGCAAAGCCGGAGAATGCGGCGCCGAGTACGAAGTAGGGCGGGAAAATCGTTGAGTGCCAGCCGGGAATGGTGGCTGATGCGAACAACAGTGAGACCTCACTATGCACCGACACGACCAATGGGACGGCGAGCGCCGCCAGCAAGCGGTAGGCGTGATGCCAGCGCAGCCAGTGCAAGGCCGAGCCGCGCCAGCCCAGCGAGAGAATGCCGAAGAAGATCTGCCAGGCGGGGCGGCGAGCGCGGTCGCGCGCAGCGGCGAGATCTGGGACCAGGCCGATGTACCAGAACACGATCGAGACAGTGAGATAGGTCAGTACCGCCCAGATGTCCCATTCCAGCGGGCTACGGAATTGCGGCCACACTCCCATAGTCGCGGGGTAGGGGAACATCCAATAGACGAACCATGGCCGCCCGAGATGCAGGATGGGGTAGATGCCAGCGCAG
>DASXLF010000205.1:0-12202 GCA_036496405.1 Steroidobacteraceae bacterium
CCCAAAGATCGGCTTCCTTGTCCTTGCCGGCCAGGCGATTGCCCAGGTCGACCGCCTTGGAAAATGCGGAATCAAACGTGTCAGCAGCTTCTTCCATAAGTGGCCTCATTGTACCGTTTCAACGGTAGCCGCGCGCCTGCAACGAAAACAATTGCGCATAGTGTCCGCCCAGAGCCATCAGCGCTTCGTGGCTGCCCTTCTCGATGATGCGGCCGCGATCGAGCACCGCAATCTGGTCGGCCATGCGCACGGTGGAGAAGCGGTGCGAAATCAGGATGGTGATGCGATCGCGCGCCAAAGCGCGAAAGTGTTCGAATATTTCTGCCTCGGCCCGCGCATCCATGGCCGCGGTCGGCTCATCCAGCACCAGCACGTCGGCCTCGGTGCGCATGAAGGCGCGCGCCAGCGCCACTTTCTGCCACTGGCCGCCGGAGAGTTCCTGGCCGTCGCGAAACCACTTGCCCAGCTGCGTCTGGTAACCGCCCGATAATTGTTCGATGAATTCGGACGCGCGCCCCTTGGCCGCCGCATCGCGCCAGCGCTGCTCGTCCTCGAAGTAGCGCTGGTCGCCGGCGCCGACATTCTCCCCCACCAGCATCTGATAGCGGGTGAAGTCCTGAAAGATGACGCCGATACGCGCCTTGAGAGCCTCATCCTGCCAGTCGGGCAATGGCATCCCATCGAGCAGAATGCGGCCTGAATCGGGACTGTATAGTCGCGTCAGCAGTTTGATCAGCGTGGTCTTGCCCGAGCCGTTTTCCCCTACCAGCGCCAGGCTGCTGCCCGGCGGCAGGTGCAGATCGATGTCGATCAGCGCCGGCGCCGACGCGCCGGGATAGGTGAAATTCACGTGCTCAAAGCGCACGCCGTCGGCCGGATCCGGACCGCGCAGCGCGCTGCCCGGCACGCGCGTCACCGCGGTCTCCAGATATTCGTACAAGGTCGACAGGTAGAGATTATCCTCATACATGCCGCCCACCGACGACAGGATGGCAGTAACTGCTGCCTGGCCCTGGCGAAACAGCAGCAGGTACATGGTCATCTGCCCGAGGCTGATCAGCCCCCGTATGGTCGAGAGCGCGATCCACGCATAGGCGCCGTACAGCGTAGCGGTGGCAACCAGACCCAAGGCAAATCCCCAGCTGTCGCGGCGGATCGACAAGGAGCGATCTTCGCGGTACAGGCGCGTGAAAATGTCGCGATAGCGTTGCAGCAGTCGCGGCCCGAGCCCGAACAGCTTGACCTCCTTGGCATGGTCCTCGCGCGCCAGCACGGTTTCCAGATAGGTCTGCATGCGCGCTTCCGGCGAGCGCCAGCGGAACAGGCGAAAGGCGTCGCCCGAGAACTTCGCTTCAGCGATGAAGGCCGGCAGACCGGCCAGCAACAGGATCACCACCGTCCACGGCGAGAAACGCACCAGCAGCGCGGCATAGCTGATCAGTGAGATGGCGTTCTGCGCCAGGCCGAAGGTTCGCATGACCAGACTCAACGGCCGGCTGGATGCTTCGCGGCGTGCGCGCGTGAGCTTGTCGTAGAACTCGGAGTCCTCGAACTGCTGCAGCTCGAGCGTCAATGCCTTTTCAAGGATCATCACATTCACGCGCTGTCCGAGTTGCGCGCGCAGCAGCGCCTGACACAGCGACAGACCGCGCTGTGCACCGGCGACTCCGGCCACCAGCAGGCCCTCGATCAGCACCAGGCGTAGCACGCGCGCCGCGCCCAATGCCGGCAGGTTGCGCGCGGCCACCACGGCGTCGACGATCTGCGCACCGATGAAGGCGACACCCGCCGGCAGCAGACCCGCGACAATGGTCAACAAGGCCAGCGCCGCCAACAGCGCGCGATTGGTGCTCCACACCAGATTGATCGCGCGGCGGCTGTAGCGGAACACGCCGAAGAAACCACGCAGCACTTCAGCGCCTGCGGCCGGCGGCGCCGCACCATGGGAAGGAGGCCGTACTCCGGTGGTCACGCCGTCTGCAATGTGCCTGCTTCGGGCTCGTAACCAAGGTTAGGCGTCAGCCAGCGCTCGATCTCCTCCACCGTCATGCCCTTGCGCCGTGCATAGTCCACGATCTGGTCGCGATCGACACGCCCCACGGCCAGATAGCGCGCATCCGGATGGGAGAAATACCAGCCGCTGACCGCGGCGGTGGGATACATGGCAAACGATTCGGTCAATGTAATACCGGCGCGCTGTTCGACGTCGAGCAGCCGCCACAGCGTGGCCTTCTCGGTATGGTCCGGACAGGCCGGGTAACCCGGCGCCGGACGAATGCCACGGTATTCCTCGCGAATGAGCTGCTCCGCGCCCAGTTTCTCGGCGGCCGCATAGCCCCAGAACTCCCGTCGCACTCGCTCGTGCAGCCGTTCGGCAAAGGCCTCGGCCAGCCGATCGGCCAGCGACTTGAGCATGATGGCTGAATAATCGTCGTGGTCGGACTCGAAGCGACGCAACGGCGCCTCGATTCCCTGACCGGTACTGACGGCGAAGGCGCCGAAGTAGTCGTGCAGCTGCGAACTCTTGGGCGCTATGAAGTCCGCCAGCGCCGTGTGCGGCTTACCCTCGGGCAGATCCTTCTGCTGGCGCAGGCAGTGCACGTGTCCGATCACCTCGGTCCGCGAATCGTCGGCGTACAGCTCGATGTCATCGTCGATCGAATTGGCCGCGAACAAACCAAATACCGCGCGCGGCTGCAGCCAGTGCTCCCTGATCAGCGTGCGCAGCATCTTGCGGGCATCGGCATACAGGCTGCTCGCCTGTTCGCCGAACTGCGGGTCGCTGAGAATATCGGGAAATTTCCCGCGCAGCTCCCAGGCCTGGAAGAACGGTGTCCAGTCGATGTAGCGCGCAAGCTCCTCAATCGAGTAGTCATCGAAGGCGCGAACCCCGAGCATGCGCGGCACCGGCGGCACGTAACCGCTCCAATCCAGGCGCGGCCGATTGGCGCGCGCCTGCGCCAGCGTATGGGTTGGCGACTTGGCCCGGCGTGAACCATGCTGGATGCGACGCTGCACATGTTCGGCTTTGGTGCGCGTGGTGAATACCGCGCGCGATTCGTCGGCGATCAACTGCTGGCATACGCCTACGGCGCGCGAGGCATCCTTGACGTACACCACGGCGCCTTCGTATTGCGGATCGATGCGCACCGAGGTGTGCGCCGGTGAGGTGGTGGCGCCGCCGATCAGCAACGGCTGTTTGAATCCCTGGCGCTGCATCTCCCGCGCCACGTGCACCATCTCATCGAGCGAGGGCGTGATCAGGCCCGAAAGCCCGATCATGTCGGCCTTCTCACGCGTTGCTGCCTCGAGAATCTTCTCGCAAGACACCATCACGCCCAGGTCGATCACCTCGAAATTGTTGCACTGGAGCACCACGCCGACGATGTTCTTGCCGATGTCGTGCACATCGCCCTTGACCGTGGCCATGATGATGAGGCCGTTGGTTTGCCGGCCGACGCCGCCGGCGGCTTTTTCCTGCTCGATGTACGGAATCAGGTGCGCCACGGCCTTCTTCATCACCCGCGCCGACTTGACTACCTGCGGCAGGAACATCTTGCCGGCGCCGAACAAATCACCGACCACATTCATGCCTTCCATGAGCGGCCCTTCGATGACCTGCAGCGGACGCTCGAACTGGCTGCGCGCCTCCTCGGTATCCTCGATCACGTATTCGTCGATGCCGCGCACCAAGGCGTGCTCCAGCCGCTTGGCCACCGGCCAGCTGCGCCAGGCCAGATCCTCGACCTTGCGCTGTCCGGCCTCACCCTTGTAGCGCTGCGCCACCTGCAGCAGCCGTTCCGTGGCGTCCGGGCGGCGATTGAGGATCACGTCTTCGCAACACTCGCGCAGTTCCGGATCGATCTGCTCGTAGATGGCGAGCTGGCCGGCGTTGACGATGCCCATGCTCATACCAGCGCGGATGGCGTGATAAAGGAATACTGAATGCATGGCCTCGCGCACCGGCTCATTGCCGCGGAACGAGAACGACACATTGCTGACGCCGCCGCTGATCATGACGTGCGGGCAGCGCTCGCGAATGACCGCCGCGGCCTCGATGAAGTCGCGGCCGTAGCCGTTATGCTCCTCGATGCCGGTCGCGATCGCGAAAATATTCGGATCGAAGATGATGTCTTCTGGAGGAAACCCGACCTGCTCCGTCAGCAGCTTATAGGAGCGCTCGCAGATCGAGACCTTGCGCTCCACGGTATCGGCCTGACCCTTCTCGTCGAAAGCCATGACCACCACCGCGGCGCCATAGGCACGCACCAGGCGTGCCTGTGACAGAAACGACGCCTCGCCTTCCTTGAGGCTGATCGAATTGACGATGCCCTTGCCCTGCAGACATTTGAGCCCGGCCTCGATCACCGACCATTTCGACGAGTCGATCATGACCGGCACGCGGGCGATGTCCGGCTCGGAGGCGATCAGATTCAGGAACCGGACCATGGCGGCCTGCGAATCCAGCATGCCTTCATCCATGTTGATGTCGATGATCTGAGCACCGCTGACCACCTGTGCGCGCGCGACATCCAGTGCCGCTGAATACTCGTCGGCTTCGATCAGGCGCCGGAATTTGGCGGACCCGGTGACATTGGTGCGTTCGCCGACATTGACGAACAGACTGTCGGGGCCGATGTCGAGCGCCTCCAGTCCCGACAACCGGCAACGCGGCGGGTGGCGCGGCAACACACGCGGGGGCATGGAGACCACCGCCTGGCGGATGTGCGCGATGTGTTCGGCGGTGGTACCGCAGCAGCCGCCGACGATATTGACCAGGCCCTGCTCGGCGAATTCACGCACCAGCGCGGCGGTCTCGCAGGCCTGTTCATCGTATTCGCCGAAGGCATTGGGCAAGCCGGCATTCGGATAGACGCACACGGCCACATCCGCCAGTCGCGACAGCTCCTCGACATACGGGCGCAACTGCTTGGCGCCGAGCGCACAGTTGAGACCGATGACCGTGGGATTGGCGTGCCGGACCGAGTTCCAGAACGCCTCGACCGTCTGTCCCGAGAGCGTGCGACCCGAGGCATCGGTAATGGTGCCCGAGATCATGATCGGCAGATCGCAATGCGCCTGATCCATGGTGCGGCGAACCGCAAACAGCGCCGCCTTGGCATTGAGAGTGTCGAATATGGTCTCGATCAGCAGCACATCGGCGCCGCCTTCGATCAGGGCGGCACTCGCCTCGCTGTAGGTCGCTACCAGCTGATCGAAACTGATATTACGAAAACCGGGGTCATTGACCTGCGGCGACAGCGAGGCGGTGCGGCTAGTGGGGCCGATGGCGCCGGCGACGAAACGCGCCTGGCCGGTACGCTCGGTGTACTCATCGGCCACTTCGCGCGCCAGGCGCGCGGCGTTTTGATTGAGCTCGCCCACCAGGCCTTCCATGCGATAGTCGCCGAGCGAGGGCGCACTGGAATTGAAAGTGTTTGTTTCGATGATATCGGCGCCGGCGGCGAGGTACTTGCCGTGGATCTCACGGATCATCGCCGGCTGCGTCAGCGTCAGAAGATCGTTGTTGCCCTTGAGGTCGCTGGGCCAGTCGCGAAATCGCTGACCGCGATAGGCGGCCTCGTCCGGCTTATAGGCCTGGATCATGGTGCCCATGGCGCCGTCGAGCACCAGTACGCGCTGCGTGAGCAGGCGCCGGAATTCAGCGATTCTCTGCTCGCGCGTCATGCCGGCTCCGACTGCGGCGCGCGTATGCCCAGGGCGTGGCAGATGGTGAAAGTGAGGTCGGCGCGATTGAGCGTGTAGAAATGAAACTCATCGATACCCTCGCGACTGAGCGTCTCGACCTGGGCGATCGCGAACGCCGCAGCGATCATGCGCCGCGTTTCGGCATCGTCCTCGAGTCCATCGAAGCGATGCCGCAGCCATTCGGGAACCTGGGTCCCGCAGCGCTCGGCGAAGCGCAGCATCTGCGGAAAGCGCGTGATCGGCAGAATGCCCGGCACCAGGCTGGCGCGAATGCCGGCGGCCGCGCAACGATCACGGAAACGCAGGAATACGTCGGTGTCGAAAAAGAACTGCGTAATGGCGCGATCGGCCCCGGCATCCATCTTGGCCTTGAGATTTGCAAGGTCGAAGGCCGCGCTGGGCGTCTCCGGATGACCTTCGGGAAACGCCGCCACCGAGATCTCGAAATCGGCCACGCTCTTCAGACCGCGCACCAGGTCGACGGCATAGGCAAAGCCCCCGGGATGGGGCCGGTAGCCGTCGCTGCCTTGCGGAGCATCGCCACGCAGCGCCACGATATGACGGACTCCGGCTTGCCAATAGCGGCGCGCGATATCGAGAATTTCCCCGCGATCCGTGCCGATGCAGGTCAGGTGCGGCGCCGGCGTCAAGGTCGTTTCCTCGAGCACACGTGTCACCACGTGATGGGTGCGCTCACGCGTGGAGCCGTCGGCGCCATAGGTCACCGACACGAAGCGCGGCCCCAGCGGCGCCAGACGTTGGATCGACTGCCACAGGGTCTGCTCCATTTTTTCATCGCCCGGCGGAAAGAACTCGAACGACACTTTCACCGGCGCGGTGGGGCGGCTCAGGCGAGCGTTCATGCGGAGACCATGTAGCGAAGCGTAGCGGGTACCACGGCCGCGGACTGTGAGCTGTGCCGCGCCAGCGCCACCAGGAAATGTCGCGACGCGAGATCACACGGCCGCATGCGCCCGGCAACCAGTCCGCCGCCAGCCAGCCAGCGCCGTATCTGCGCGAATGGATTGTCCTCGGCGTGCGCGGCCAGCAGCTCGAAATCCTCGATAATCACCAGTCGGCCGTCGGGCCGCAGCGCGCGCGCAGCCTCCGCCAACGCCGCCACCGGCCGCTCGGCCAGTGTCAGCACGCGGTCGATCGTGACGATATCGAAGCTGCGGTCCTCGCAAGGCAGGCGGTACATGTCTCCGCGCCGGAATTCGCAGTGACTCAAACCCACCCCATGCACGCGCGTGCGCGCCAGGCGCAACGCCGGGGCGGAAATATCGACGCCGACCGCGTGCTGCGCGCGCGGACCCAGTATCTCGAGCATCAGGCCCGAGCCGGTGCCGATATCCAGCAGCTCGCCGATGCTGGAGGGTCCGAGTTCCTCCAGCAGCACCTTGCTCAGATGATCACGCGAATCAGACTCCTCATCGCCCGGCTGAACGCAGCTCAATAGCCGCGTCGCGGCATTGGCGCGCTCCAGCACCACTTCAGCGGCCCGTTCGCGATCGTGTTTCAGCACCGCGGAATGCGGGTCGAGCATCGACAGCAACTGCCGAGACCACTGCAGCTCCCGACCCGTCACCGGCGCCCGGTAATAGACACATTGCTGTTCGCGGAAGCGATCCAGAAACCCCGCCTCGGTAAGTACCCGCAGATGCCGGGAAATTCGCGGCTGGCTCTGGTCCAGCACCTGACACAGCTCGCCCACGGTGAGTTCGGCATGACTCAACAGCACCATCAGCCGCAGCCGCGTGGGTTCGGCGGCGCTTTTGAGTGCGCGCACCACCTGATTGAGATCTTCGCTGGCGAGGGAGCCTTTAAACATATAACGATATCTTTATGAGTCTGGAAATAGCTTAACAGGCGATCCGGGGTTCTGCTACCCTCGGCGCCCTTTTTCTGTCCGGGTCCGCCCTACCGCGCCCATGCAACGCCCGATCCGCAACATCGCCATCATTGCCCACGTTGACCACGGCAAAACCACGCTGGTGGACTGCCTGCTCAAGCAATCCGGCACCTTTGCGGCGCATGAGAAGGTCGGCGAGCGCGTCATGGACTCCAATGACATCGAGCGCGAACGCGGCATCACCATCCTGGCGAAGAACTGTGCCATCGAGTACGGCGGTACCCGCATCAACATCGTCGATACCCCTGGCCATGCCGATTTCGGCGGCGAAGTTGAGCGGGTGCTGTCGATGGTGGACGGGGTACTGCTACTGGTGGATGCAGTTGAGGGACCCATGCCGCAGACGCGCTTCGTGACCCGCAAGGCGCTGGCGCTGGGGCTCAAGGCCATAGTCGTGGTGAACAAGATCGATCGCCCGGGCGCGCGTGCGGGTTGGGTCGTGGACCAGACGTTTGAGCTATTCGACAAGCTCGGCGCGACCGACGCGCAACTGGATTTTCCGGTGATCTATGCTTCGGCCCTGCAGGGCTGGGCCAGCACCGACATGACGCGGCGCGATCCGGACATGGCCGCGCTGTTCGAGGCCATTCTGCAATACGTGCCGCCGCCGCCGATCGAAGTGGATGCGCCGTTGCAGCTGCAAATCTCGACCCTCGATTACAACTCGTATGTCGGCCGCATCGGCATCGGCCGCATCCGCCGCGGCACCCTGCGCGCGGGCCGCAACGTCGTCCTGCGCGACGGCGAGCAGGATCGCGGCAACGCAAAAATCGCCCAGGTGCTGACTTTTCACGGCTTGCAGCGCACTTCCGTGGACGAGGCGGCGGCCGGTGATATCGTCGCCGTCACGGGCATCGAGGACATCAATATCGGCCTGACCATCTGCGACCCGGAGCATCCCGAAGGGTTGCCGCCCATCCTGGTCGATGAGCCCACGCTGGCGATGAACTTCCAGGTCAACACCTCACCGCTCGCCGGACGCGAGGGCAAGTTCGTCACCAGCCGTCAGATTCGCGAGCGTCTGTACCGCGAGCTGCAGAGCAACGTGGCGTTGCGGGTGGAAGACACGGTTGATGCCGATGTTTTTCGAGTGCTGGGTCGCGGCGAATTGCACCTCACCATCCTGATCGAAAACATGCGCCGCGAGGGCTACGAGGTCGCGGTGGGCAAGCCGCAGGTGCTCAAGAAGACGGTCGACGGTCAGGTACTCGAGCCATTCGAGGCTCTGACCGTTGATATCGACGAAGCTCATCAGGGCGGAGTCATGGAGGCGCTGGGCAAACGCCGCGCCGAACTGACCGATATGAGCATCGAGGGCACCGGACGCGCACGCCTTGAATACCGGGTGCCGGCGCGCGGCCTGATCGGCTTTCAGGGAGAGTTCATGACCCTGACTCGAGGCACCGGCCTGATCAGCCACATCTTCGACGGCTTCGCCGCGGTCAAGGGTGAAATCCCGGATCGCAACAACGGCGTACTGATCAGCAATGAAGACGGCGAGGCCGTGGCATATGCGCTATTTGCGTTGCAGGAGCGCGGCCGGCTGTTCGTGAGCCCCGGTGACAAGCTGTATGAGGGCATCATTATCGGTATTCACAGCCGCGAAAACGACCTGGTGGTCAACCCCATCAAGACCAAGAAGCTCACCAACATCCGCGCCGCCGGCAAGGATGAGGCCATTGTTCTGACGCCGCCGATTCCGCTGACTTTGGAATACGCGGTGGAATTCATTGCCGATGACGAACTCGTGGAAGTCACGCCGCAGAGCATTCGCATTCGCAAGCGGTACCTGAAGGCGCACGATCGCAAGCGCGCCGCGCGCGAAGATACTGTTTCCGTGTAATTCCAGCGGCTTGACGAACATTCACGCAACTTAACCTCGAATTTGCGCTGGCCGGTACACGGCCGTGGCACTGTCGCGTTTTACCGCAGTCCCTACTATTTACACGGGGACCAAACGAGGCGACGGTATGTCAAAAGCACTGCATCGATTGATTCTGGCGCTGGCGATCAGCGGTCTTGCCGGCAGCGTATGGGCTCAGAATGCTCCGGATGCCGGCGGCGCAGGTCCAAGTGGCGCGCCAGCAGTGCATCCTCACGCCATGCACAACGATGGCGAGGGCGGTGGCCCGGATGGACACTGGGGCGAGAACGGCAGGGATGGTTACGACCATCATCGCCATGACTGGCGGCATCACCATCACCATCACCATCATCACCACTGGCAGCGCCATCATCGTTGGGGCCGGAACCAGGCCCTCATTCACGCATTCCATGAGCTCAATCTGACTGCCGCCCAGAAGCAGCAGATTCA
This sequence comes from Steroidobacteraceae bacterium, assembly GCA_036496405.1. Taxonomy (GTDB): domain Bacteria; phylum Pseudomonadota; class Gammaproteobacteria; order Steroidobacterales; family Steroidobacteraceae; genus FEN-1191. Next base: position 9,936 of record DASXLF010000205.1, read on the forward strand.
CGGAATTCTGTCCACTGCGCGCCAGCAGTTCGCCGCACAGCGAGCTTCGGGCGCACCCGACAGGGCGGCACTGATGAATCCGGGCGATCCGGGCTATGTCGCCGCGGTGCAGGCCGCGAAGAAGCGCGCCGCGGATCGCATCCAGCGCATCAGTGACCTGAAACTGCAGGTGTACAACGTCCTGACGCCGGATCAGAAGAGCCAGTTATCGAAGTCCATGGCGAATTGGAAGGCGCGGATGGCGCAGCGGGCGGACGGAGCTAGAGACCACCCTGGGCCAGCAAATCGATAAAGCGCCGCACGCTCGCGGCCAGCGTCGGGTGCTCCGACTCGAAGCCGACCGCGAGCGCCTCCAACGGGTGCGATGCGCCGCCACCTGGCCGGACAGCAACCGGCGGCTCGCCCTCTGACGCACGCAGCCGCCGCTCGATATCCGCCAGCGCCGCACGCAATCGCTGCCGGGCGTTCTCATCCAGCGTCGGAGCACGCGCCAGCTCGGCATGCAGATGATCGAGTGACTGCTTGAGCGAAGAGCGTACGGAATCCGTCATGCGAGGAATCTTACGCGATCGAGCGCGGCCTTTGTTAGTGTGGCGGCATGAGTGCCCAGCGTCCCCGTAAGCCCGTCGTCAGCCTGCAAGCCGAGGCCATCGATGCGCGCTATGGCCTCGAGCCGGTATTCGAGCCGGGGCAGTCCGCGCAGGCAACAGGAGCGTCGGCTTCGCAGTTCGAGTCCATCCAATGTCCCTACTGCGGCGAGAGCTTTGACACCCTGATCGATCTCTCGGCGGGCGCAGCCAGCTATATCGAGGACTGCCAGGTGTGCTGCCAACCGATCGAGCTCACGCTGGAAGTGGACGACGCTGGAACGCTGACTGCTGTATCCGCCCGTCGCGCCGACTGAGAGTCAGTCGTCCTCGAGGGTCTGACCCGGAAACAGCTCCTCGTTGAACCCGAACTGACTCATGTCGGTCATGCGCATGGGATACAGAATCCCGTCGAGGTGATCGACCTCGTGCTGCACCACCCGTGCATGAAAACCGCTGACACGCCGATCAATTGCGCGGCCGTGTTCATCGAGGCCGCGGTAATGCAAATGCTCATGACGCGGCACCAGGCCGCGCATTCCGGGCACGGACAGGCAACCCTCCCAATCCTGCTGCATCTGCTCGCCCAGCGGCTGCAGCTGCGGATTGATCAGCACCGTGGCCGGCACGATTTCAGCGTCCGGGTAACGCGGGTTGTACGCGCCGCTGCCGAAAATGACCACTCGCCACGGCACCCCAATCTGCGGTGCCGCGAGACCGGCACCGCTGAGCGCGGCCATGGTATCGCGCATGTCCGCCAGCAAGGCGAGCAACTCCGGGCTGCTGACATCACGCACCGCTTCACTGATCCGAAGCAACTGCGGGTCGCCCATGCGCAATACTTTTCTGACACTCACGCTGTGACTCGGACCGTTATCAATGGCCTGAGGTTTTGGTGCCGCTGGCGCTCTCCTTGGCCACCAGCCACTTCACCAGTTCCACGACCTGATCGGGACCGCCAGCCGACTGTACGTCCAGGCGATACTTGCCATTGACGATGATGGTGGGAGTGCTGGCCACGCCGTAGTCTCTGATCAGTTGCTCGGCCTGGCGGATACGCGTATCCACGCCGAAGGACTTGGCGGCGGCGATGAAGGTCTCTGGCTTGACGCCGGCCACCCGCGCATAGAATGCGGCCGCGTCCTGGATGCTGGGCGGCGGCACCTTGAGTCGGTTGCTGCCCGGGTCCACCACCGCCAATTCCCCGGTCTTCCACACGGCATCGAACATGGCATCGTGCGTGCGCTTGTCGATTCCCAGAACCTGGGCGGCGTAATAGGCGCGTTGAAACATCGGCCAGTCCTCGCCCGGGTTGAAGCCGGCGGGAATGAAGTCGAGCTCGGCGTTGGGCGGCAGGCTGGCCTTGAGCCGATCGGCCACCGGATAGAAGTGATCACACGCCGGGCAGGCGTACGAGAATACTTCCGTGACTTCAATCTTGCCCGGCGCCACCGCGGTCGGTTGCGGCGGCTGAATCTCGAAGTAATTGATGCCTGCGCTCCAATCCGCAGACAGCGCGACCGAACACAGTCCAACGCCCAGGCATGTCATCGCAACCGCACGCAGTGCTCGCATATCCCCTCCAGAAAATCCAATGATAGAGCCTGTTATGATGCCTGGTAGCGACTTCGCGCCAAAGTGCCGACACCGTGCCCGCCGCCATTCTGCTTGCCCGCGCCC
>DASXLF010000206.1:0-1991 GCA_036496405.1 Steroidobacteraceae bacterium
ACGAAACTCCGCTGACCGAGGAGAATGAAGCGCTGGCCCGCGAATTGTTCGCGCGCCTGTTCCGGAGCCGTTATCCGGGCGGCTCGCACACCGATGCGCTGTTTCGGCTGCAACCCGAGCGATGGCTCGAAGCGCGCCTGCGCGCGGCCATTGATGACCTGCTGCCGGGCCTGCGCGGCGATATGCTCCACTCCCAGGTGCCGGCGCTCTCTGCCAGCGACCGCGGCATGCTCGACCTGCTCACGCTCGATCGCAACGGCCGCCTGGCGGTGATCGAACTCAAGGCTGACGAGGACCTGCATCTGCCCATGCAGGCGCTTGACTACTGGATCCGCGTGCGCGCGCTCAACGACGATCGCCAGCCCGTTGCGGGCGGAACAGGCCGCGCGCTGTCGGCGTTCGAGCGCCAGGGCTACTTCGCCGGCGCGGAAGTTTCCGCAGCCTTGCCGCGCCTGTTGCTGGCCGCGCCCGCGCTGCGCATCCACCCTGCCAATGAGCCTGTGCTGCGCTACTTCTCTCCCCGGATCGAGTGGGAACTCATTGCCCTGAACGAGAACTGGCGCCAGGAATTGAAGGTCGTATTCCGCAAGCACGGCGCGCAGTGATGAGCGGCCGGACCAATGAGCAATCAGCCAAGCCGGCTGAACTTGACCTGCAGCTTGTCGTACTCGGCAGTGCCCAGGCCGCGGTTGGCCGCCATTTGCAGATAAGGCAGATGCTCCGCATCCAGGTTCCACCAGGCTTGGGCGACGTAGGCGTCGAGCGCCACCGGATCGGTGCTCGCCACCACCGTCTTCTTGAGCGCCACATCTTCGAGAGCGCCGCCCGTGGGTCCATTGCGGAGCAGCACGCGATAACAATCCATGATGGTGAGAGTGGGCAGCATGAACGCGGCCAGGTCGGCGAGACTCTCGTGAATCTGCTGATGCAGCCTGTTCCGCTCCCCGCCGAGGATGCCATACCAGTTCTTCATGCCCAGCGTGGCGCCCGTAAGGTTATGGTGCTTGGCGATAGGAAGATTGAGGATCTTGTCCGCCTCCAGAAAAGGGGAGAACACGGGCCAGTTCTTCAGAACCACGCCGCCCATCTCCACCTCGCGAAACAGGTCCGGGTCCGGCAGAATGACCTCGGCCCCCGCGGCCCGCGCCGCAGCCTGGATCCCGGAGCGCTGAAAGCAGCGTCGCGGCTCGTTGCAACTCACATCGGTCACGATCACCCGTTTGGCTCCCGCCTGCAGGCACTGCCGCACCACTTCAGCCACAAGATCCGGATTGGTGTTGGCTGCCTGCTCGGGCGTGCGATCCCAGGCGATGTTGGGCTTGATCACAACCACGTCCTGTCGGCTGATGAAGCGGCCGATCCCGCCCAGGTCGGCAAGAGCGCGCGCGACCAGCTCGCGCGGCTCGCCGTTCTGCACGACGGCCATGTGCGGCAGATCGCCATGGGATGCGATGCGATGGTCGCGCCGCGCCTGTTCGCTGCGCTTGGACACGGGGCGCGCGCTGCGCGTACTCAACCAGTACCCGCCGGAGGCGGCCACAGCGGCCATCCCGCCCGCGCGCAGAATCTGCAGCATTGCTTCCCGCCGCGTCATGTCCTGCGGCGAAGCCGGCTCTGATTTGGTTTCCGTGGCCACGGCTTCGCTTCAAACCTCCATCACGTGAATGTTGTTCGGATCATTGGTGCCCAGCGCGTGACTTCCATCGGCGGCGGTGGCGATGTACCGGGGAGGCCGGCCGGCCGCTTCCAGCGTCTTCATCCCCGCCTCTGCGCGCTTGCGCTCGATCATCTGCCAGGCAACATGATCAATGGCCACGCGGTCTTCACCCACGACCAACACATTGGGGTACCACAACCTTTCGGGACGGAAGCTGGGGCCGCCGTCGTAAACCGAAGACATCGCATCGCCAATGGTAAAGCAGACCTTCTGGCGAATGATCGGAATGCAATTGAGATCGGCAACCCCCGGATTACAGCCGCCCGAGTGCAGA
>DASXLF010000207.1:0-1843 GCA_036496405.1 Steroidobacteraceae bacterium
CAATTTCAGGGGGTTGTGGATGGGGGTAGCACCCTCCCATCCGGGACTGCTCAGCCAGATTTGCCGCCCGTATAGGCTTGGGGGGAGAGCAACCTGGACCAGCGACCCGCGAAATCCCGCTCACCGAACGGAAAATGGTCCTCTACGCTACCCAGCCCAAGACGCTCTGCCTAGCCCGGAATTCTCACAGCGGGGTTGATTTTCGTAGAGCGGGCCGGAACGGCGGGGCGAGTACGTGAAGAAAGCGCTGGTTGTGGGTTGAAGCGATTGGTTTCAACTTTTGCGAGTCCTGCAAGGGGCATTGCTCCTGGCTGGTGTCGAGGGGGTATGGCGGCAGCGCTGTCTGGTTCGTTAGGCCGTCGCAGCGGCGCTCAGCGCGGCGTGCGCTGCGCGATATTCGGCCTGATAGGGGAAGGCGGTGGGCATGGCGAGTTTGATGCGGCGCACGCTGGCGCGCACCAAGGCCCCGATCTTCAGCAGCTTGAGACGGATTGTGCCGCACGACGCCCGGGCGAACTGGGTATGGGCGAGGCCGATGCGGCGCAAGGCGCAGATCAGCACATAGGCCATCGAGGCGAACCACAGCCGCAGCTGGTTGGCGCGCATCGTCTTGGCCGAGGTGCGGTCGGCATAGAGGTCAAGCTGGCATTCCTTGATGCGGTTTTCCATCTCGCCGCGGGCACAGTAGAGCTTCTCGTAGAGGTGGCGAGCCTCGTGCTCCTCGCGGCTCAGCGAGGTGACGACGAAGCGCGGGTTGGCCTCGCCCGTCCCCGGCGTTGCTCCGGGGAGCCACTCGGCCTTGGCGACGATGCGACGCTGGCGGCTCCAGCTGTCGCGCGTCTGCCAGGTGAAGTCCCGGAAGCGGCGGGTCGGCTTGCCGGTCTTCTGGCCGAGCTCGGCCGCGGCGGCGAGCTCGGCTTTGATCTCCTCAACCAGCCGGGTGTTGCGCGCCAGGCCGAACAGGAAGTCCACCGCGTTGGCCTCGCACCACGCCATCAGCGCCTCGCGGGCAAACCCGGAATCGGCGCGCAGCAGGATGCGCACCCCGGGCCAGCGTTGGCGGATGCGGGCGATGATCCGAGCCACCTCCTCGACGCTGCCGGCGCTGCCATCGATGTTGGCCGGACGCAATTTGCTCGCCAGCAGGTGCCGGCCGCAGAATACGTAGAGCGGCAGATAGCAGTAATTGTCGTAGTAGCCGTGAAAGAAGCGCCCTTCCTGGTGCCCGTGCAGCGGGTCGTCAGTGGCATCCAGGTCGAGGGTGATCTGCGGCGGCGGCACGGCATGCGCGTCGAGAAAGACATCGACAAACACGGCCTCGATCAGCGCCGTGTCGTAACTGATTTTGTGATAGCGCGAGGGCTCCGCCCGGCTCAGCTCCAGCCGGTTGAGCGTCGATTTGCCGGCCAGGGGTGCGCAATCCGACCGTTTGGCCTGCAGCTTGCCACCCAGCACCGCCATCACCGGGTCATGGCGCAACTGATCGTGGTCGATCAGATCCTCGTAGCCCAGCGCAATCCCGAATACCCGCTGACCGACCAGGCTCGCCACCGGGTGCTCGACCAGATCGGCCGCGCGGTGATCGGTGAAGCACCCGGCAAACCGCGCCACCAACCCGATCGTCCGGTCGGCGGCACCCAGCAGCATTGCCCCGGCCTCCGAGGTCATCATGCCGCCATCGAAAGCAGCCACCACCGCCCGCCCTTCAACCGGTGCAAATCCAAACAAATCCGCGCTACACTCTGTCCGCATCGGGCATGAGCCGCAGGCGCTCCAGTTGCGCCCGATAGGGTGCGCAGGCACGCTCGACTGCAGGATCGTCGAGGACGGCGGTCGCCGGTGT
>DASXLF010000208.1:0-1705 GCA_036496405.1 Steroidobacteraceae bacterium
CTGGGGCGCAAGATCGAGCTCAACCGCAAGACCTACGAGATCATCGGCGTGATGCCGCGCGGCTTCGAGGTTCCGCTCATCGTCGGCCAGATGGATCAGAGCCAGTTGTGGGCGCCCTTGAGTCCCACGCCCGATGAGCTGAAAGAGGCAGCTGCTTGGTGCTGCGGAATGGTGGGGCGCCTCGAGCCGGGCGTGACGCCTGCGCAGGCCGAGCAGGATGCCGGTCGCGTGGCGCGGCAGATCACACGCGACTTTCCCGCATACATGAATAGCCAGCGTATCGGCGCCATGGTTCGCCCGCTGGCCGAAGACACAGTGGCGCAGGCGCGGCCGTTGCTGCGCATATTGTTTCTGGCCGTTGCGGTGGTGCTGTTAATCGCCTGCGCCAATCTCGCCGGACTGCTGCTGGTGCGCGTGATTCGGCGCCGGCGGGAGATTGCGGTGCGGCGGGCGCTGGGCGCGAGCGGCGCAGCATTGCTGCGGCAGAGCCTCGTGGAAACACTGGCGTTGAGCCTCGCGGGAGGCTTGATTGGACTGGCCTTGGCGGCGCTGGCCGTACGGGTTGGCATCAGCGTCTTGCCGGAGACGCTGCCGCGTGTCGAATCTATCCGGCTCGACTGGCACGTGGTCTTGTTTGCGATGGGCACGGCATTGTTGACCGGTTTGCTGTGCGGGCTGGTGCCGGCGCTGGCCGCGGCGCGCACAGGCATGAACGAAACGCTCAAAGAAGGCGGACTCACGGGATCGGCGGGCGGAGCGCACGCGCGCCTGCGCTCCGCACTCGTGGTCGCGGAGCTTGCCGTAGCCCTGGTGCTGCTGATCGCCTCAGGCCTGTTGCTGCGCAGCTTTGAGAAGGTGCGTGACGTGGATTTAGGCTTTCGCACCGGTCACCTGCTCACCGCGGACTATAGGCTGCCGGAAAAGCAATACTCGAGGCAGGCCGCCATCGATACATTCAATAGCACCTTGCTACGCAGGCTCGAACGTTCGCCGGGCATCGAGTCCGTGGGAATTACGTCGTACCTGCCCGCTTCAGGAATGGTCCGCAACAGCACATTCGTCGCCGATGGTTACGTTCCACCCAAGGCCACTGAAGTAGATATTGCCTGGCCGTCTCAGGTAATGGGCGATTACTTCAAGTCGGCGGGGATTCCGCTGCTGCGCGGCCGTGTGTTCACGGAGGTCGACAACGTGAAGGCGCCGCTGGTCTGCATCGTGAACCACATGCTCGCCGAGCATTTCTGGCCCGGACAGGACCCGATTGGCAAGCGCCTGCGCTGGGGGTACCCCAAGACGCCCACGCCCTGGATGACGGTGGTGGGCGTAATGGGCGATATCAAGCAGATGGCCGTGGACGCTCCGACGCAGTACGAGATCTATCAGCCCTCCAGCCAACTGATGGCATCCTACGGAAAGCTGGTGCCGCCCGGCTTGCTGAACGCGCAGGCTGGAAGCATCGTGCTGAGCACGGCGCTGCCGCCCGATAGCATGATCGAATCGCTGCGCGCGACGGTTCTGTCCATCGATCCGCTGCTTCCGCTCACCAAAGTTCATTCAATGGACGAGGCGGTGAGCCGCACGGAGGCGCCACACTGGTTCAATGCCGCGTTGATCTCAAGCTTTGCCGCGGCCGCCGTGCTGCTGGCGCTCATGGGCATCTACAGCGTGATTGCGTTTTCTGCCGCCATGCGCACGCGGGAGATGG
>DASXLF010000209.1:0-6989 GCA_036496405.1 Steroidobacteraceae bacterium
CGTGCGCCACCGATCGCCAGGGGCTTGGTGCCATATTCGTTGGTGAACCGGATTCTTACGCGCCGGCCGCCACGGCTTATACGCACGAGCTGACGGATGGTCACATTGTCAAAGGATGGCGTCGCGGGAAATGGCCCCATCGCAGCGGTCGGCGGCAGCGGCGCAGCGCCCCAGGTCTGCAGCCATTCCGCAGACTGGGCGACAGTGCACAGCCCGAGAGTCAACAGCAATGCACATGCAAATTGAACGCCGAGTCTCATGATCTGCCCCTTCGAAATGCCTAAGCGCATTTGAAATCAAACCACGCCATTCAGCAATGGCTCCCGCATCGGACGATGTGAGAGCTGGTATGACAGAGGGGCCTGGCATTACCCAGGCCCCCGGGGACGAATGTCTAGCGCCCTATTCGTCGTCGTCGCTGTTGTCGCCCAGTTGAACGCTGGCAGCAGTCAGAATGGCGCCGTTCCACGAACCCTTGACCGTTACGGTTCTGCCGACCGGCGCGGTGAAAAACGACGTCGCGTTCAGCCCCTGATTGAACTGCGTCGATGCGGTGGTGGCGATCGTGGTCGACAGGATGGTGAAATTCGGCTGCGCTGAGCTCACCACTGCCCCAGCCAGCTGCACGCCGGATTGCGGCTGCAGACGGTCGATGCGCATCCCGACGATGGAGCCGCTCATTGTGGTCGACTCGCTGCCGCGTACTTCCACCCAGTCGCCGATGTGCACGCTGGCCAGGCCGAAAGAGTCGATCTTCTGCGGGCCGTGATCATCAAAGCGTGTCATGGATTCGACAGCGATGGTGGTGCCCAGCACCAACAGCGTACCGGCTGAGGCATCGACGCTATCGACCTGGCCAATCAGGCGCGTGTCCGCCGGATGACCGATTTGAACCTTGGCGGCCATCAGCACACCCGCAGAATTGACCGTCCCTTCAACCTCTACCCGCAGGTTCAATGCCAGATCGGTGGCGCTGCCGCCCTCGAAACTGGTTGCCGTCGATGTAGTGACCGGCCGGCCTGCCACATCGAAGTCCGTCGCCGAAGCAAAGCGAGTGATCAGCCCTTCGATTTCGGCGGGCGCCCCGGCATCCGCTTTGAAATCGAACCCTGTGCGGAGCTCCAGTCGAGTCGCCACCAGCGCTCCGCTCGCGTCCAACGTGGTGCCGTTTACTTCAACCCGGTCGCCGTCCTTGGGTCCGGTACTCGGGAAATCCACCAGCGTTGCGGCCGAAAAATTTACCACCAGAGCGTTGATCATAAGGGTCTTGGCCATTGCATTGGTGGCGGCGGCAAAGCCGATAATCTGCAAGCCGGTTCCGGCGGGCCTCCTTTCTATGCGCGTGGCCTGCACGCTGCCGTCGGCAGCGCTCATGCCGCTGACTTCAAGAATGTCGCCGACGCTCACGCCCGCGAGCGACGTTGGAGCGATGTCGTCATCGAATGACGTGTTGGCCGTCACGACGACGGTCTGGCCCAGAATGGTCAGGGTGTGCGCCACTGTGTCAATGGCACTGACCGGGCCCTGAATATCGCCGCGAAAGTCTATATCGTCGGCGATGTCCTGATTCCCGGAGGCATCGTGATGGCCTTTGACTTCGACGATGTCACCGGCACGCAGATCCCCCTGCGAGCCCGATTGACCATCAACACTGATGGCTGCGCTCGTGGTCCGGAACTCCAGGCCATTCATCAGCACGCTGCCAAAACCGGTAATTGTTCCCACCGATACCATGCTTGCGCTTGAGGAGGTTCCCGTCGAAGCGCCGGTGGCGGAATTGCCCGCACCCATGCCGGAGCCACCGCAGGCAACAATGGCGGCGGTTATCACAGCGACAGCGCCAGCAATCACCTTCCTCGCTGTCGTGCGCAACGTTGAGCCAATAGATCGGGTTTGCTCTTCCATGACTGTCTCCACCCTTGATCATGTCGATCGTTGTTATGGGTGCGAGTTTCCGGCGACTCGGTTTCAGCCGAACCTGTCTGCAATTGGCGCCAAATGTGACAATTTTTGGGATTCTCGCAGGGGCCTTGCCCCAGTGCGTGCATCTCAGAATATGCGGAATTAACGCCGCGACCAGCCAACCACGAGCAGTGGCGTCAGCAAGGCGTGATCCGCGTCATGTCTGCAGTGGGTCTTGCTGTTAGCGTGGCTGCTTGTAGGTGTCGTTCCCAGGCGCGGAGGCCGCTCACATGATTGCCACATTGTTATTGACGGTACTGCTGGTGCTCGCCATCGGCTATGCCGTCGGAATTTATAACGGCCTGGTGCGCGCCCGCGCGGAGGTGAAGTTGTGCTGGTCCAATATCGACGTGCTGTTGGTGCAGCGGCACGATGAGCTGCCAAAGCTGGTCGAGACCTGCAAGCAGTATCTGCAGTATGAACAGCAGACGCTCGAGCGGGTGATGCAGGCACGCTCGGCCGTGGCTGCGGCGCGCAGCAGCGGCAATGTGGCGGCCCTGGGAGCTGCCGAATCGGGCATGCGCAGCGGCCTGGCCGGCTTGTTCGCCGTGGCTGAGAAATACCCGGACCTCAAGGCAAACGAGGCCTTTCAGCATCTGCAGCAACGCATTTCCGGGCTGGAGCAGGCGATCGCGGACCGGCGTGAGATTTACAACGAAGCTGTGAACATTAACAACGTGCGTGTTACGGCTTTCCCGGACGTACTCGTTGCGACCCGCTACGACTTCCAGACCGCACAGTTTCTGAAGTTTGATGCCGTCCAGAAAACCGACATCGACATGAAGGCTCAATTTGCCCACTAGCGGGCCGAAGACTCCGCCGTGGTGGAATCGGCCTTTAACCCTTACAGCCTGGTAGGTATCGTCGCCGGCATTGGCGGAATACTGGCCGGCGTATTTCTGTTCTTCCGGCGTTGGCGGCAAAAGCGGTTCATAGAGGACACGCCGCAGGCTCGCATTCGCTCGGCCCCGCAGGGCTACGTCAAGCTCAGTGGGCGCGCCGGAATGACTGACGGCAAACTGCTGCGCGCACCGCTGACCGGGCGCGAGTGCGTGTGGTGGACCTACCGTGTTCAGCAGCGCAACAACCGCCGCCTTCCGGGGGGCTCCTGGCTGCACAGAGATTGCGGAACCAGCGATCAACCTTTCGTGCTGATCGACCAGACCGATCACTGCCTGATCGATCCCGATGGCGCCGAGGTCGAAGCGAGCGACCGCAAAGTGTGGTACGGCAACTCTCCCGACGAAGTGCCACTGGCACTCTGGGGCGGGCTGAATGTCGGTTCGGGCGCCAGTTGCCGCTTCACCGAAGCCATTCTCAGCGACGGCGCGCAGCTGGCCGTGCTGGGCGAGTTCCGCGCCAACACCGGCTCCGTGACTAATGCGCTGGATGATGAAGCGGCCGCGCTGCTCGATCAATGGAAGCACGATCAGCCGGCGCTGCTGGCGCGCTTCGACACCAACCATGACGGCCATATCGACGCTGCCGAATGGGAAACCGCCCGCGCTTCCGCACTCGCCCAGGCGCAGCACAATAGACTTCATCAGGCGCCTGAGCAGCGCATCGGGGTAGTGAGCAAGCCCGGAAGCGGCAAGCCGTTTCTGATCGCCGCACGCTCGGAGGGACAACTGGCCAGTATCGAACGACGGCGTGCACTGGCCGCTCTTGCGCTCACCGTGTTGTCATTGGCCGTCACCTGCTTCGCATTGGCACACGCTCGAATCGGCTCGGGGTGAGCCAACCGCCCGATCATTGCTCGCACCTTCATCCGCTATACTGCGTCCTCAGGAGACGAATTTCATGCGGTTGCGGCACCTGGGGCCCCTGTTCTTGCTGGCATTGCCGGGACCTTTTGTATGCGCCGCCTCATCAGCGGTGCCCGCGTCGTTGCAGGCCTGTACCCAGGAATCGGACGACAGCCGGCGCCTGGCTTGCTACGACCATGAGATGGCGCGCCTAGCGGCCGCGCCGCCGCCGGCGGCAAATACGGCGCCGGCCCTTGCGCCGGCCCCTGCCGCCAAGGCCGTGCCCGATCAATCTTTTGGGCTCACTCCTGAACGGCAGCGTCAACTCGAGCCGCGCGCCAGCCGCGACAAAGTAGTGCCGCAGACCTTGTCATCCACCGTGTCGGCGGTGACGCCGCGCGCTGACGGACGTCTCGTGATGACCCTGGCCAATGGCCAGGTCTGGATACAGGGTGAGGCCTACGAAGTATTTCACGTCAATGTCGGCGATAAGATCACCATCAAGCCCGGGCTTCTGGGGTCCTACCATCTGTATGCGCCTTCCGGATACGCCACCCGCGTGACACGAGCGCGCTAGCACATGCCGGATCAGGCTCTCAGCGTTGGTGATAAGCGCCGCGACTTTCACAAGCTGCATCAGTCCGGCTGTTTCGTCATCCCCAATCCCTGGGATATCGGCAGCGCGCTGTTTCTGCAATCGCTGGGGTTCAAGGCATTGGCAACCACCAGTTCCGGTTTTGCCTGGTCTCAGGGTCATGCGGACGGCGGCATGTCGCGCGATCAGGTACTGGCGCACCTGGCGAGCATGGTCGCGGCCACCGATGTGCCGGTGAATGCCGATTTTGAAAGCGGATTCGCGCGCGAAGCATCAGAGGTGAGCGAGAGCGTCCGGCTGGCCGTTGCCACCGGCGTTGCCGGATTATCGATCGAGGATTCCACCGGCGATGCCTCACGCCCGCTATTCGACCTGGAAACGGCGGTGGAGCGCATCCGCGCCGCGCGCAACGCCATCGATCGAGCCGGCGGGGACACAATGCTCGTGGGCCGCGCCGAGTGCTATCTGACTGGCCGCAACGACGTAGCGGAAACCGTCACCCGGCTCAGGGCTTACGCCAGCGCCGGCGCCGACTGCCTGTACGCCCCGGGATTGCGCAGCCGCGAGGAGATCACGGCCGTGGTCGACGCGGTGAGCCCCAAACCCGTCAATGTGCTGATTGGCTCCGCGCACGTGCTGTCGATGAAGGACCTGGAAGCACTGGGCGTGCGCCGTGTCAGCGTCGGTGGTGCCCTGGCCCGCTCCGCCTGGGGGGGATTTATGCGCGCGGCACGCCAGATCGCCGAGCACGGTTCATTCAGCGAGTTCGCCTCGGCGGCCTCCGGCAAGGAACTCAATACCCTGTTCCAGCGCTGATGCGCTGATCAGCGGCCGTCAGTACTGCGCCGGCCGTTCGAAGAGCGCCGATTTTCCGCCACGTTGCGAATCACCACTGTGGGATTCATGGGTTGAAACGCCCGACGCTCCAGTGCCCGACGTGGACCGGCGCGGCGATCCGGATAGTGTTTGTAAACGGTCTGGCACGCCTTAGGGTCGGGGCAGCCCCTGAGCGGCAGCGGTGGCGCCTCCTTAGCCAGGAAACGCACGTGCTTGTACTGACCGCATACGGGGCAGCTCGGACGCGCAGTCACGATGCTGACCGCGTGCCAGGGATTGGCCACGTGAATGTGCTGACTGTTATTGAGGTGGCGCGTCTGCGCCGTCCCCAATCGTCGTCCCAGCAGGAACAATATTTTTCGAAGAGCAGCCATTGCATCTTCCCATTGATCGGGCTGGCAGCAGCCCGGGATCTTTTGCCACGCGCTTAGTTTGCGCTCGCTAACGCGTCGCACGGAACCCCTGAATGGAGCAGTTGTACCATGAAAGGCGTGCCGGAATGGACTGACAGCAAGGAAATCAATTAACTATTTCCCATAGCTCACGTCGTTACAAGACATAAAGCGCAGCCAGTGCTCAAGCCGGGATGGCGAGCATCTCGCTGCCGATATCCCGAATGCGCGTGCAGCCCGTCAAAGACATAGTCACGCGCATTTCGGTCTCGATCAGTTTCAGCATATGGGCTACTCCCGCCTCCCCGCCCCCGGCGAGTGCATAGGCCCATGCGCGTCCCAGCAGCACGCCCTTGGCACCCAGCGCGAGCATGCGCACTACATCCAGTCCCGAGCGCACACCGCCGTCGGCGAGCACGGTGAGCCGATCCCCTACCGCGGCGGCGATCGCTGGCAGCGCGCGTGCGGTGGAGGGCGCGCCCTCGAGCTGCCGGCCGCCGTGATTGGATACGACAATTCCAGTGGCGCCCAAGTCAGCGGCGATTACGGCGTCGCTGACATCGAGAATGCCCTTGATGATCAGCGGCCCCTGCCAGTGCTGGCGCACCCAGTCGAGGTCTTTCCAGGTCACGCTGGGATCAAAGTTACTGCGCATCCAGGCAAAAAAATCGGCCAATGCGGAATCGGCGCCCAAAACCGTGATCAGGTTACCCAGCGTGTGCGGGCGGCCGCGAATACCCACATCCCACGCCCAGCGCGGATGCCCCAGCCCCTGAGCCACCCGGCGCATCTGGCCCATGAAACCCGAAGCGTCGGCAAGGCCTGAACGCACGTCCCGGTAGCGTGATCCCGGCACCGGCATGTCGACGGTAAATATGAGTGTCGAACAGTGCAGCTTTGCCTGTGCCAGCAGATCGCGCATGAACGCGCGGTCGCGAATCATGTACAGCTGAAACCACAGCGGCTTGGTCACGCCGCGCACCACCTCCGCCAGTGAACAGGCCGAGACCGTGGACAGGCAAAAGGGAACCCCCGCATTCTCCGCGGCCCGCGCCGCCTGCACTTCGCCGCGACGGGCGCTGAGCCCAGCCATGCCGATGGGAGCCAGGGCGATCGGCATCGCCACGGGTGTGCCGAACAACTCGCTGCTCAGGTCGAGCATGGAAACGTTACGCAGAACGCGCTGACGCAAGGTCAGCGATTCCAGGTCGGCAATGTTATGCCGCAACGTGACCTCGCTACCGGACCCGCCGTCGATGTAGTCGAACAGAAAGCGTGGCAACCGGCGGCGCGCGAGTTCGCGGTAATCCAGGACAGCTGCAGGTTTCATCGGCTACTCGGTCACCCGAAATTCCGTCACAAAGTACTCGGTATCGCCAAAGCAGGAACTCGGCAGCCATTTATGCTGCTCGAAGTGCAGGTCCATTCGTTTGCCGACGCTGTCGTTCAGGCGCTTGG
>DASXLF010000210.1:0-15545 GCA_036496405.1 Steroidobacteraceae bacterium
GATGAGCCGCTGCGGCTCGCTACTCATTCCATGAGTACCACGGTTCGACCGGTGATGTGGCCCTTGAGATAGTTGGCGAAAGCCGCCGCCAGCTGCCCACGATCGATGGTGCGCGTGACGATGCGATCCAGGTGCCTGGGCTTCAGGTCCGTGGCCAGCCGTTGCCACACCGCGAGTCGTGTCTCCCGCGTGCTGCTCGAGGAATTAACGCCCAGCAGGCTCACGCCTCGCAGGATGAATGGCATCACGGTGGTGTGCAGTTCGGCGCCAGCGGCCAGGCCGATGCTGGCGACACTGCCCAGTTCATGCGTGGTGCGCAGCAACCATGCCAGCAGCTCGCCGCCGGCGTTGTCGATCGCGCCGCCCCAGCGTGCCGACTCCAGCCCCTGCGGCTGCAGGCGCAGCTCGTCACGATACAGAATCTGCGTGGCGCCGAGCGCGCGCAAATAGGCTTCCGACTCGCGCTTGCCGGTGATTGCAACCACCTGGTAGCCCTTGGCCGCAAGCGCATCGATCGCAATCGAGCCGACGCCACCGGTGGCGCCGGTCACGGCGATCGGTCCCAGTGCCGGATGCTGACCGTTGATCTCCATGCGCATGATGCCGCGGGCGGCAGCGAAACCGGCGGTGCCCAGCGCCATGGCCGAGAAAGCATCCAGTCCCGGCGGCATCGCCACCACGCTAGCGGCCGGCACGCGCGCGAACGAGGCGTAGCCGCCGTCGCGCGTCTCCGACAGGCCGCAGCCGGTAACCAGCACGTGCTCGCCGCCGCTGAAGTGCGGATCGGTCGAACTCTCCACCCGCCCGGCCAGATCGATGCCGCCCACCAACGGATAGCGGCGCAGGATTTTGCCGGCGCCGGTGGCTGCCAGTGCATCCTTGTAGTTGATACCCGAGTGCGAGACACGGATCACGACCTCGCCTGGCGACAGGTCATCGACCCGCAGGTTTTCCCAGCCCGCTTCGATTTTGCCGTCACGCTGGTGGATACGATAAGCCGGAAAATGATCTGGAGCGGCGGCGCTGGCCATGTTTCACTTACTCCCAAGCTCCTAAGACGATAGCAACCACATGCTGCGATTTAAACTCACTCTGCTCTCGGGATTGCTGCTGACGACCGGCGCCGGCCTCGGCGCCGCGGATCTGCCCCACGATCCCACGGTGGCGGCGGCCCTGCCTCGCTACCTGGAATCGCGTTCCGCGCGCTTCATCGACTGGCTTCCCGATGGCAGCATGATACTGGCGACGCGCTTCGGCGAGACCGAACAGATTCATCGCCTGCGCGCACCACTGTCGATGCGCGAGCAGCTGAGCTTCGAGTCGGCGGGCGTGCTCGCCGCGGCGGCCGAACCCGAGCACGGTCAGGCCTTTGTTTATCTGTCGCCGCGGATGGGCGGCCAGAACAGCGCATTACTGCTGCAGCGCGGCCCGGACCAGGCGGCGGTGGCACTCACCGACGGCAATTTCCGCGATGGTCCGGCTCTCTGGGCGCACGACGGCACCCGCATCGTATTCAGCAGCAATCGCGCCGCCGGCGTCGCCGGCCGCGAACGCGATCTCGAACTGCTCGATACCACGGGCGGCGCGCCGCTGCGTGTGCTGGCCACGGGTGCGGGCTGGCGCTGGCAAGCGCTGGATTGGTCGCTCGATGACCGGCGGCTGCTGCTGGCGCGCACGAGCGTCGGATCCGAGGCCGAGCCGGAGCTGTTTCTCGCCGACGTGGCCAGTGCGGAACTCACGGCGCTGACATTGCCCCGCAAGCCCGAGGGCAAGGGTCCCGCGCCCACGCCGTTACGCGCGCATGAGGCACGCTTTGCACCCGACGGCCGCGGCCTGCTGCTGCTCACGGCCGAAGGTGCCGGCACGGATTTCCTGCAGCTGCGCTACTTCGAACCGGTGACCGGTGAGTCACGGGTGCTGGCGAGCGAAAGCGAGCACGATGTGGAACTGTTTGATGAGAGCGCCGATGGCCGCTTTCTTGCCTATACCGTCAACGAGGGCGGCAGCAGCCGTCTCACACTGGTCGATCAGCAGCGCAAACTCGACTTGAATCCCGGCTCGTTGCCGCCGGGGATCATCAGCAACCTGAAGTTCGATGCCACCGGCAAACGCCTGGCGCTCACGCTGGAATCGGCGCGCTCGCCGCGTGATGTCTATGTGCTCGAGCCCGAAACCCAGACGCTGACGCGCTGGTCTGCGAGCGAACCCGGCCCTATCGATCCGTCGAGCCTGATCATGCCGTCGATGGTGCAATTTCCGACCTGGGACCGCGTCGACGGACAGGCGCGCACCCTGTCCGCCTATGCCTACCGGCCGACGGCGCCGGCGGGTGCTGCGCCACCGGCTGCGCGACCGGTGCTCATCCTGTTACGCAGCGGCGCGGGCCGGCAATTCCGGCCCGGCTTCGATCCCTTGGTGCAGTACCTGGTCAACGAACTGGGGTTCGTCGTACTGGCACCCAACGTGCGCGGTGCCGGTGGGTTCGGCCGCGGCTTTCGCGAACTGGGACAAGGAGCATTGCGCGACGACTCCACGCGCGACGTGGGCTCGTTGCTGGTGTGGATAGGACTGCAGCACGAGCTGGATCACACTCGCGTCATGCTTATGGGCGAGGGTTTCGGCAGCTATCTGGCGCTGTCGTGCCTAGGGCAGTACGGCGACCGGCTGCGCGGTGCCATCGCCGCCTTTCCGCCGCATCTGGAGTCCCTGGCGAATCTGGCCGCGATCCGCCAGCCGGTCCTGATCGTGCACGGCCGTAATGATCCGGATGCGCCGGCCTATGAAGCCGAGCAGCTCGCCGCGCGCCTGCGCGTCGACGGCGCGCAGGTGCAGTATCTGGGAGCCGCGGACGAGGGCGCGGAGTTCCTGCGCAAGTCAAATCGTGACGCCTACTACGGCGCCGCCGCGAATTTCCTGGCGCAGCTACTTCGCTGACAGGAAAGTCTGGCGCCGCATCAGCGTCTGCAGCGGCGGGCTCTGCTGCGCGTAGTAATCCGAGATGTCTTCGATATCACTCTGGCTCAGGCCGGCCACGAAGTTCGGCATGATCGGGTTCTTGCGATCGCCGTGGGCGTATTCCACCAGGGCGCGCGCGATGTAGTCGGCGTGCTGTCCGGCGAGATTCGGGTAATCAGTGGTAATGCCGACGCCGTTCTTGCCGTGACACGAAGCACACAGCGCCGCCTTCACCGGCACCGTGCCCACGGGTGCGGCACTGACCTGAAGCGCGGGATTGCTGAAGTAGCTGGCGATGTCCTGCATGTCCTGATCCGACAAGGAAGCCGCCTGCTGGTGCATGGTGGCGTGCGAGCGCTGACCGCTCTTGTACTCCTGCAGTGCAGCCACGATGTAGCCGGGGTGCTGCCCGACCAGCTCGGGCACGCTGTAGGTCGGGTAGACGTTCTTGTAATCCTTGATGCCATGACAGCCCAGGCAGGTGTACGAGATCTCCTTGCCGCGGACCGGGTCGCCCGCGCTGCGCGCCTGCCCGCTCAGACCAAGGGCAATGAAACACAGCAGGGCGTTGAGAACCAGACGACTCGACAGCGGCATATCGACTCCGGCAAATATTGTTGAATAATGCTGCGCGGAACAGCGCACAAACGCGCCGAAAGTGTACGGGCTGGACCCCGGATTTACCACTCCATGATCGCATTGCTTCAGCGCGTCCTGTCCGCCAGCGTCCGTGTCGAGGGCCGCACGATCGGCGCCATCGATGCCGGCTTGCTCGCCCTAATCGGGGTGGTGAGGGGCGATGAGGCCGCGCACGCCGAGCGGCTGTTGCAGCGCCTGCTCGATTACCGCCTATTCGCCGATGCCGCCGGACGCATGAACCTGAGCCTGCGGCAGGCCGGCGGGGGGCTGCTGCTGGTACCGCAATTCACCCTGGCCGCCGATACCGATCGTGGCAATCGGGCCTCCTTTACCCGGGCGGCGGCGCCGGCCGAAGCGGCAGTACTGTTCGATCATCTGCTGAGCCGGGCCAGGGACGTCCATGCGCCGGTGGCGGCTGGCCAGTTCGGCGCGTACATGCAGGTGTCACTGATCAACGACGGCCCAGTGACATATTGGCTCGAGACCCGGGAAGCGTGAAGCGGCACCGAAATCCTAGCCCAGACAGTTAGTTGTGCAGCGCCAAATGCCCTATGATCGGACTTTGGACCGGAGCGTTTCATGGATCTGTTCGCCCCCAAGCATTTGCTGTTGATCCTGCTGATCGTGTTGCTGGTGTTCGGCGGCAAGAAGCTGCGTTCGCTGGGATCGGACCTCGGATCGGCATTTCGCGGCTTCAAGAAAGCCATGAACGAGGGCGAGAGCGAGGAGCAGTCCAAGCAGATCCAGGGGCCCGCATCCAAGGATGCTGAATTCCCCGAAGTCGCCGCCAAGTCGCCGCAACCGAGCGCCAGCGGCAGCGACAAGCCCGCACCCCACAGTTAGCATCACCCGGCTTCGCGGCCTGCAATGTTCGGAATCGATTTCTCCGAAATACTGGTGATTTTCGGCATAGCGCTGGTAGTGCTGGGGCCGGAAAAACTGCCGCGGCTGGCCGCGACCATCGGCCGCTGGATCGGGCGCGCGCGCGCCATGGCACGCCAGTTTCGCGAACAGCTGGAGCAGGAGGCCGAGACCCTGAAACGCCACGCCGACCTGCGCGCACAGGAGCCGCCGACCCCGCCTCAACCTGCCCCGCCGCCGGCGGAAACGCATGAGCGAGGACAGTGACGCGCTGCCGGAAGGCACGCTGATATCGCATCTGTTGGAACTGCGGGCGCGGCTGCTGAAAGCCATGGTCGCAGTCCTGATCGCCTTCCTGCCGTGCGCCTATTATTCCAACCAGATCTTCGACTGGCTATCGACGCCGCTGGTGGCCAAGCTGCCGCCGGGGCAGAAACTGATCGCTACCACGGTTACCGCCACCTTCACCGCGCCATTGAAGCTGGCGCTGGTCGCGGGACTGCTGATCGCGATGCCCTACGTGCTGTACCAGGCCTGGGCGTTCGTGGCACCCGGCCTGTACCGCAAGGAAAAGCGGTTCGCGGTGCCGTTGCTGGTGTCGGCGATTCTGTTGTTCTATCTCGGCGTCGCGTTCTCGTATTTCTTTGTCTTTCCGCTGGTATTCCGGTTCTTCATCGCCACCACGCCGCACAACGTGCAGCTCATGGCCGACATCAGCAATTACCTGCAGTTCGCACTCACATTATTCGTCGCCTTTGGCGTGGCCTTCGAGACTCCGGTGGCGGTGGTGCTGCTGGTACTGACCAACCTGGTGAGCTTGCAGAAGCTGCGCTCGGTGCGCGGCTACGCGCTGATCGTGGTGTTCATCATCGCTGCGATTCTCACGCCGCCCGACGTGATGTCGCAGACCGCGATGGCGGTGCCGATGTACCTGCTGTTCGAGGGCGGAATACTGCTGGCCGCGATCCTGCAGAAGCGCAGCGCCGCGGACTAGAGCCCGGTCAGACGGCCGAATTCGGGGCCGGAACGCTCCGGCGGGCGCTCCAGCAGCACCTTCAATCGCAGCAGCGCCCGCTCCCAGCCGCGCCGCAACTGCGTGTAAGTTCCGTGCCATTCACTGTCTTCCGGTACACCCGAGCCGAGCAATCGCAGCACGGTGTGGGCGTCGGCGCCGCCGGCACGCGCCGCCCCGGCGTCGCGGTCGAGCAGAAAATCCTCGACGATTACCGCGCCGTCGTCCGGTAGATCGGGCAAGGGCATGTAGATCAGCCGCAGCCGGCGCGGCGGCAGGAACACATCGATGTGCGCTTCGCGCTGCAGGTCATCGGCGTGACGCACGCAATAATTGCCGCCCTCGCGCGCATCGATTCGCGCCCCAGGTGCATACCATTTCGCCATCAGCGCCGGATCAATCAGCGCCTGCCAGACCACCTCGATGTCGACGTGAATGTCCACTCGCTGGGCGTAACCGCGTGTGCCGGCCATGGTCAGGCCTCCCGCACGGCGACGATCAGCACGGGCAACAGCGAGATGGCGATCACGATCAAGGTCACCACACTGAAGTGCGTCTTGATCCAGGGCACATTGCCGAAGGCGAACCCGCCGAACACGAACAGTGCCACCCAGACAGCGCCGCCGGCGATGTTGAAGGCCTGGAAGCGCGCATACGGCATGCGGCCGATGCCGGCCACGAACGGAACGAAGGTGCGGATAATGGGCATGAAGCGTGACAGCAGCACCGCCATGCCGCCGTGGCGCTGGAAGTATGCCTGCGTACGCTGCAGGTGCGAGAGCTTGAAGAAACGATAGCGCCCGCTGAAGGCTCGCTGTCCGAGCCGCCGCCCGACCGCGTAGTTGAGCGAGTTGCCCGCGATCGCGGCCGCGGCCAGCAGCAGGAATACCCAGCCGACATGCAGGGTGCCGCTGAGGTCGGCGGCGGCCAGCGCGCCGACGCCGAACAGCAACGAATCACCGGGTAGGAATGGCGTCACGACCAATCCGGTCTCGGCAAAAATGATCAGGAACAGGATCGCGTATATCCACTGATCGTAGCGCACGAGCATCTCGACCAGATGACGGTCGAGATGCAGGAACAGATCGACTATCACTGTGCTGCGGACTGGGCAGCGGCCGGCACGCGCACGCTGTTGCGCGCGACCTGTCCCGGATGGCCCGACAGCGCCTGCAGCGCCAGCGCGACCTGCGGATCACGATGCGCGAGCGTCGATGCCGCCGCGTTGTCCGCCAGGTCCATATCGGCCTGCGGCTGTTCCGGTCCGTCAAGCACCGTATCGGGCACGATACCGACACCGTTGATCGATGCACCGGAAGGAGTGAAGTAGCGCGAGGTGGTGATCTTGAGGGCCTGGCCACCGGACAACGGCATGATGGTCTGCACCGAACCCTTGCCATAGGTACGCCGTCCGAGCAGCGTCGCGCGGTGATTGTCGTGCAACGCGGCCGCCAGAATCTCCGAGGCCGAGGCCGAGCCGCCGTTGACCAGCACTACCAGGGTCGCGCCGCTGGTGATGTCGCCGGGCTTGGCTTCCATGCGGAAGCGAGCCTCCGGGGTGCGTCCCTCGGCACTGACGATGGTGCCGTGATCCAGGAAGTCGTCGGCGATCTGCACCGCGGCGTCGAGTACGCCGCCGGGATTGTTGCGCAGGTCGATCACAAATCCCTTCAATCTCGGGTTGGCATGACGCTCGAGCCTGGCCACCGCCCGCTCCAGTTCACTGGCCGTGCTGTCGGTGAAGCTGGTGAGCCGCAGATAGCCATAATCGGGCGTCAGCAATTCAGCAGCGACGCTCTGCAGTTGCACCTGTGCCCGCTCGACTTTGAATTCCAGCAGCGTCGCGCTGGCGCCGCGATGCACCGCGAGACGGATCGGGCTGCCATCGGGACCGCGCATGCGCGCGATGGCGCCATCGAGATCCGCCGGATCGACCGCGACGTCGTCGATCTTGACGATGACATCGCCGGTCTCGATGCCGGCGCGCTCAGCCGGGGAGTTGGGCATGCGCCGGACCACGTTGACCCCATCCTTGCCCGGCGCCACTTCCACGCCAATGCCGGCGTAAGCGCCGCTGGTGCTGACCTTCATGTCATCGTATTCGTCCGGACTCAGGAAGGTCGAGTGGTCGTCGAGCGCTTCGACCATGCCGCGGATGGCGTTCTGCATGAGCTTGTGGTCTTCGACCGGATCGACGTAATTGTCGTGCACGCGCTGCATCACCTCGGCCAGCAGGCGGGCATCGCTCCAAGGCAGGGCGTTGGGATTGTGGGTCGCCGCGTGCGGCGGTGGCGGCTGGATATCCGGGTCGCGATCAGCCAGCACCCGGTCCGCGACCGACAGTGAAATGCCCAGCGTCAGGCCGAGCAGCAATGCAAGCGTCAGGCGGGCGCGATGGGGCATGGGACGGATTCTACAGGCGCGCTGGCTGGCACCAAAATCCCCTTTCATGCCTCGGCTCATGCCCCGGCGACCGCCTGCGGCACAGCCGGCTCGTGCGGCCAGACGCCGCTGGGATGGGCGGCCGCGAGGTACAGCGGCAGCTCCGCCAGCACATCGGCCAGCGGTGCCGGGCGGGCAAGCGCAAAGCCCTGCCCGTAGTCGACGCCCAGGGATTCGATGCGCGTTCGGATCTCGTCGGTTTCGATGTACTCGGCCACGGTGGTGAGCGACATGGCGCGCGCCAGCTGTGCGATCGCCTGCACCATCGATTCGGCACGCGGATCCTTGAGCACATCGCGCACGAAGCTGCCGTCGATCTTCAGCATGCCGATGGGCAGCGTGCGCAGATACGCAAGTGAACTCAGGCCGGTGCCGAAATCATCCAACGCGATGTTGCAGCCGAGCTTGCGCAGGCGGCGCATGAGCACTTCAGCGCGTGCCAGATTGCCGATGGCCGCGCTTTCCGTGAGTTCGAAGCACAGCGCCGAGGGCGCCAGGCCGCTGCTCTCGATCAGGCGCGCGACATACTCGGTGAAGTCCGTATCCTGCAGCGACTGGCCGGAGAAATTGATGGAAAAAACCACCGGGCTGCTGCTCAGCAGTTCCGAATGCGGCTTGAGCATCTCGATCGCGCGCGTAATGACCCAACGATCCAGCGTCGGCATGAGCTGGTAACGATGCGCGGCCGACATGAAATGGTCCGGACCGACGATCTCGCCGTTCTCGGCGATCATGCGCAGCAGTATCTCGAAATGCGGAGCGCCGCCGTGGCCGCCCAGCGGCACGATCAGCTGCGCGTTGAGTTCGAGCCGGTTTTCGGCAATCGCTCCGCGCAGGTCGCTGATCAGGTTGATGTCGGTGAAGCGGCGCACGATGCTCTCGTCGGCCTCGTGATACACCTCGACCCGGTTGCGGCCGCGATCGTTGGCCGCCTTGCAGGCCGTCTCGGCGGCCGCAAATGCGTGCACGAATTCCTTGGTGCGCGCCTCCACCAACGCCACGCCCACGCTGATCGAGACCTGCATCTTGCCGTCGCCCAGGGATGCGGCCACTTCTTCGGCACCGATACGCAGCGACTCGGCAAATTGAGCGGCATCATCCAGCGCCGCGGGCAGCAGAATCGCAAAGCGATCGCCCGAGATGCGCGCACCAGTGGAGCCGGGGGGCATGCGGCTGCGGATCAGCTCTCCCAGCAGCGTGATCACGCGATCACCCATGGGCATGCCATAGTTATCGTTGATCACGTGCAGGCGGTTGATGTCGATAAACAATGCGCTCCAGCACACTGGCGGCGTCTTGCCGGCCTGTGCGCCATCCTCCAGGGCCCGACGCACGCGCGCTTCGAAAGCCGGCCGCGTCAGCAAGCCGGTCAGCGCGTCATAGCTATGAGCGAGTACCGCGGCGACGCGGCGCGCCAGCAGCTCGGTCAGGCGCGAATGATGCGGTGTGAATTCGGGGGCACTTTCGGCGCGAAACAATGCCAGCACGCCGACGCAGCGGCCATCGCCACGCGCGATCGGGCACGCCAGTACGCGGTAGGCCGCCTCCAGCTCTCCGGTCTGCAGCACCATCCGATTGACGATCGCCGCGCCGCGGCGCACCTGTGCCATCGACAGCAGATGGCGATGCGCCTTGGCCAGCAACGAGGTATCGAGCGGTGCTTCGGGAGAGACGTGTACTACGGCAATGCCACGCTCCGGAATGATCAGTGCCGCCAGTCCGACCTTGAGATGCTCGGTGGCACTGGCGACGATGTCCTTGAGATCGGTGGCGCTTTCGGGTTTTGCATCCGGTCCACCGCCGGACACCGACAGCAGCATTTCGAGATCGTTGTCCTGCTCGGCCAGCGAGCTGTGCAGATTGAGGATTTCGTGCCGTGCCAGCAGTTCGCGTCGCAGGCACTCGAGCGCGGGTTTCACCAGGCCATGCACGAACGCAAACGAGCGCTGCTCGCCGTCGTTGCTCTGGCGGAAACTGATGGTCACCACCACGAACGGCGCGGCATCGGCCGCGGCATCGTCGGCCATGAGCCAGAACAGATAGATCGGCTCAGTGCCCGCCATGCGCTGAACGCCGGGAGTGCCCGGTTCGCGCACCGTATCCTTGGCGGCCTCGGCGACCACAGCGGCGATTTCCGGCGGCACCGACATTTCACTCGACCAGTGCATATGACCGCGCACGTCGAACACGCTCAAGCTGCTCATGCGCGGCAACAAGGCGCGCAATAGCTGCGTGTACGGCTCCAATGATGACCACGGCGTGGTCGGAGCGCGCTCAGGGACTGGGTTGGTCATGCGTGGTGGATCCCTCTGGGGGGCAGAATCGCCCACGGGCGACCGGAACGCCTTGACGGACGTCGCTATTCGGGCATCCGGAAGCGTGAAACACCCGTACCCCGGCAGGCCCGCTTTTTTGTTGAGGCGCCCGGCTAAGGAGGGGGGCGGCGATCCTTGAACCACGGCCGGGGGTCAACCGGGCGGCCGGCGCGGCGGATTTCGAAATAAAGCTCCGGTTCCGGCCGTCCGCCGCTATCCCCGGCGGCCGCAATGGCCTCGCCGGCGGCTACCGACTCCCCGACGGCCTTGTACAGGCGCTCATTATGCCCATACAGGCTCAGATACCCCTCGCCGTGATCGACGATGGCCAGCAATCCCAGGCCCGGCAGCCAGTCGGCATACACCACGCGCCCGGCCGAGACCGCCTTGACCGGCGCCCCGCGCTCGGTTGCCACCACCATGCCATCCCACTTGACCCCGGTGGCGCGGGTATCGCCGAAAGCCGCCGTGACGTGTCCGGCCACCGGCCACAGCAGCCGCCCACGCAGCCGGCCAAAGGCGCTGGCGGTATCCGGTGGCGGCACCGATTTCAGGGAGCGGTTGAGCTGCTTGAGCAACTGCTCCAGGTCGGCCTGCTGGCTCTTCATTCGCGCCAGGCTCTGCTGATGCGTGCGCGCCTCGGACTCCAGGCTGGCGAGCACCTTCTCGCGCTCGCTGCGTGAGCGCTCCAGCGAACTGAGCTGATTCTGCTGCGCGCCCTTGAGGTTCGCGAGCTCGGACTGCTGCTGCGCGAGCTCGTCATCGAGCGTATCCAGGCGCTGCACGTGCTGGGCAATGTCGGCGATCTGGCGCGCGCGCGCACGGCCGAAATAACCGTAATAGGTAAACATGCGCTCGCTGCGCAGCGGATCCCGCGCCGCCAACAGCAGCTTCAGCGGCTCCTCGCGGCCGATCAGGTAGGCGGCCCGAAGTTGGCCGGCCAGTGCCTCGCGTTCCTCGGCCAGCGCGCGCTGTTGCTGTACTTTGTCCGCGCTCAGTACCCCGCGGCGATCGCTGCGATCGGCGTACTCACGCGCGATGCGGGCCACCTCGCCGCGCGTCTGGCCGACGGAGATTTCCGCGGCCCGCAGACTGGCCGACAGGCGGTCGCGCTGGACCGCATCGCGACTCACCTGCTGCGTAATCCTTTCAATTTTCTCGTGCAGAGCCCGCAGTTCGGCCTCGGTCCTTTGCGGCGTAGCGGCCAGCACCGCGCTCACGATCGTGAGCCCGAGAACGATCAGGACCGCGGCGCCAGGGCGCGGATGTCGGCAATGCATACCGCTATAATGGCAGGCTTCAACCCACGCGTCCGCTCACGCCCACGGAAAGCCGATGGACCGATTGCTGGAATACTGTACTCACCACCCCTACCTGGCGGCTCTGGCAGCGCTGGCGGCGGCGGCGGCGCTCGGTTACGAACTGTGGTTGCGCGCTCAGAATGCCGGCGCACTGGCGCCGCAGGATGTGATCCGGCTGATGAACCAGGGCGCCACGGTGCTGGATCTGCGCGCCGCGGAGGCGTACGCCGCGGGCCATATCACTGGTGCCCGCAATTTCGACCCGCTGCAGATTGCCGCTGCCAGCGAATCTCTCAAGAAATACAAGGAGCGTCCGCTGATCCTCTACTGCGACCGCGGCACGACCACCGCGGCGGCCGTGCGCACACTGGTGCAGCAGGGTTTCACCAAGGTGTTTAACCTGCGCGGTGGCCTCACGGCCTGGCGCGCCGAGAATTTGCCGCTGGCCCGTGGTTGAGTCATGAGCGTCCCGGCCGTCGTCATGTATTGCAAGCGCTGGTGTCCGTACTGCCACAGTGCGCTGGCGTTACTCAGCGCCAAGGGCGTCAGCGTCCAGGAGATCGATATCGAAGCGCAGCCCGAACAGCGGCGCGAAATGCTCCGGCGCGCCGGCCGCAGTACTGTGCCGCAGATCTTCATCGGCGAGCGCCACATCGGCGGCTCGGACGATCTGCACGAACTCGACGCCGCCGGCGGACTCGACCCCTTACTACAATCCCAAGGTTGATCCAACATGGCCAATGAACAGACCCCAATCGCCACCGATACTGGGGCGTCCGCCACCACGCTCGTGCTGCAGGGCGTGTATTTGAAGGACTGCTCTTTTGAGGCGCCGCAAGGGCCGCGCGCCAACGGCGACTGGAACCCGCAGATTTCGCTCGACTTGAATACCAACGTGCAGCCGATCAATGGCGACCTGCGCGAAGTGGTGCTGACCGTGACGGTCTCGGCAAAACAGGGCGATGTGACGCTGTTTCTGGTCGAGGTCAAGCAGGCCGGGGCGTTTAAGATGCAGAATCTCTCGGCCGACGAGTTCAAGCGCGCCGTCGGCAGTATCTGCCCGGGGGTGCTGTTTCCCTATGCACGGGCCGTGGTCTCGCACCTCGTAAGTCAGGGCGGGTTTCCACAACTGCTGCTGCCGCCGGTGAATTTCGATGCCCTGTTCGCTTCTTCGCAGAACGACGCGAACGCCACCAAGAATTAGGAGCCATTGGTGAGCGCCAGCCAGCCCGCGCACGCCGACATCGCGGTGCTCGGTGCCGGCTCGTGGGGCACGGCACTGGCCATCCAGTGCGCGCGCGCCGGCCGGCGGGCGCGGCTCTGGGGCCGCGACCGTGCGCACATGCAGCTTATGGCGCGCGAGCGCGCCAATCAGCGCTACCTGCCGGGCGCGGAATTCCCAGAAAACCTGCAGCTGATGCCGGAACTGGCCGGCGCGATCGCCGGTGTCGACGATGTGCTGCTGGCGGTTCCAAGCCATGGTTTTCGCGCGCTGCTGCAACAACTGCAACCCCTGTTGTTGCCGACGGTGCGTCTGTGCTGGGCCACCAAGGGATTCGAACAGGGCAGCGGCCTGCTGCCCAATGAAGTGGCGCATGCCGTGCTGGGCCCCGGCCGTCCGGTAGCGGTGCTATCGGGACCCACTTTCGCATCCGAGGTCGGTGCGGGCCTGCCGACCGCGATGACGATCGCCTCCACGCGGGCCGACTACGCCGAGAAACTGGCGCGCGACCTGTCCTCCGCCAGCTTCCGCGCGTACACCTCCACCGACATTACCGGCGTCGAAGTGGGCGGTGCGGTCAAGAACGTGCTAGCCATCGGCGCCGGCCTGTCCGACGGCCTCGGCTTCGGCGCCAATACCCGCATCGCGCTGATCACGCGCGGGCTGGTTGAAATGACGCGACTGGGCGTGGCGCTCGGCGCGCAACGCGAGACCTTCATGGGCCTGGCGGGGCTCGGCGATCTGGTACTGACCTGTACCGACGATCATTCACGCAATCGCCGCTTCGGACTGGCACTCGGACAGGGTGTGCCGGTGGCCCAGGCGCTGCAGGATATCGACCAGGTGGTCGAGGGCTATCCGGCGGCGCAGGCGCTGCATCGAGTGGCGGCGCGCGAACGCGTGCTGATGCCGATTGCCGAGGGCATCTTCGGCGTACTGTACGAGCAGTTGCCGGCCGAACAGGTGGTGCGCGGTCTGATGCTGCGGCCGATCAAACCGGAGTTCGACTAGTATCCGGTCGCAACGAACTCAGGTATCTGGATTCGAATATTTCTCCCGAAACCGGCCGCCCGAACAGGTAGCCCTGCATTTCGTCGCAGTCGAGTGATCGCAGCAGGCGCAACTGCTCTGCGGTCTCGACCCCTTCAGCCACCGCCTTGAGTTTCAGCGCATGCGCCAGATTGATGATCACCGACACCAGGGTGGTGGCTGCGGGTCCGCTCGCCATGTCATATACGAATGAGCGATCGATCTTGAGCGTATCCATGGGCAGCCTGGACAGATAGCTCAGGGAAGAAAAGCCGGTACCGAAATCGTCGATGGCGATACTGATTCCCATGGCGCGGATGGCGTTCAGGCTGATGATGCTGCGGCTAACGTCCTCCATGATCAGACTCTCAGTGATCTCCAGTTCCAATCCCGCCGCCGCGCGTGCATCGACACTGATCGCCTGCGCTATCTCGTCCACAAAACCGCGATGACGCAGCTGCAATGGCGACACGTTCACGGCGATGGGCACCGCCGGCAAATCGTCGGCCAGCCAGCGAAGATACTGCGCGATCGCCGTACGCAACGCCCAGCGGCCCACCTCCTGAATCAATCCGGTCTGCTCCAGGATGGGAATGAAACGCCCGGGAGCAACCAGACCCGTGTGCGGATTATTCCAGCGGATCAATGCCTCGGCGCCGGTGAGCTCGCCGCTTACCAGGTTGATCTTAGGCTGATAGTGCAGCACGAATTCCTCGCGCTCGAGCGCCTGGCGCAGCTGATTTTCCAGCCCCAGCCGGCCGCTGAGGGTTTCGGACATGCGCTGTGCGTAGAACAGGTAGCGATCGCCGCTGACCTTGGCCTTCTTGAGCGCCGCCTCGGCATGCTTGAACAAAGTGTCGGCATCACTGCCGTCGTCGGGGTACAGCACCACCCCAACCTTGCCGGCGATCCGGTACACCGATTCGTTCAGGTTGAACGGGTGAACCAAAAATGCCTGCACCGCCTTCTCCAGCAGTCCCACCAGGTCGCCGTGCTCATTGACCTGTGGCAGTACGATCGCAAATTGATCGGCGCCCACGCGCGCCAGCAAGCTGGCATCGCCGGCGTAGCTGGTGAGCCACTGTGTCACCTGCCGCAGCAATGAGTCGCCCGCCGCCCGCCCCAGGCTGTCATTGACACTTTTGAACCGCTCGAGGTCGATCAGAAACAGCGCCGTCTTGTGCTTGTCGGCGTCGGCGCCGCGCACGTATTGCGCCAGGCGCTCGAGAAACAACCGGCGATTGGCCAGACCGGTCAGCGCGTCGTAGTAAGCCAGGTAGTCGAGCCGCGCCTGCTTGTCGATGTAATCCACGGCGTGGGCGATGTTGCCGGCCAGGTCCGTGAGCAGCTTCAGCCCTTGTTCATCGAAGAACTCCGCCTTGCCGGTATGCAGTACCAGCACGCCAATGGCCTTGTCCGCCACCAGCAGCGGCAGAATGGCGCGCGAGTAACTTCCCAACGCCACATAGAGTCCATCCAGCAGCACGCTCTGCTCTGTGCGTAGATCGTTGGATACCACGGCGGTCTTGTCCCGGAGCGCAATCGCGGTCAACGATGGGCCGGGCAGCGCGCCGGCCGCGGAAGCGAACAATTTCTTGATGGCCGCAATGCTTTTCTCGTCCAGGCCCGCAAAGGCCATGGGCACGATATGGTCGCCGGCCTGATCGACAATGCCGACCCAGGCGCGGGCGAATTCACCGTGCTCGACCGCAATCCGGCAGGCATTGCGCAATAGCTCATCCTGATCGCGCGCGCGCACCACCAGTGCA
>DASXLF010000211.1:0-6637 GCA_036496405.1 Steroidobacteraceae bacterium
TGGGTCACGAACAGATAGAACCCCAGCGCGGCGATCGCGGCCTCGAGCTTGATCTCACCGGAGTTGAACCAGTCCTTGAGCGGCCCGCGGTCCAGAAACACCTGCAGCGTGCCGACCGCGATGCTCAGCAGCGCGAAGCCGAAGAAATCGAAACTCTTGCGCGCGTGCTTGGTGTCCGGGAAATAGGCCAGCACTCCGAGCACCGCCAGCACCCCGAACGGCACGTTGATGTAGAACACCCAGCGCCAGCTGTAGTTATCGGTGAGCCAGCCGCCGAGCATCGGCCCGAGCATCGGCCCGAGCACCACGCCGACGCCCCAGATCGCCATTGCCCGGCCGTGCTGATGCGACGGATAGGTGTCGAACAGCACGGCCTGCGACATCGGGATCAGCGCGGCGCCGAAGGCGCCCTGTAATACGCGAAACAGCACGATCTGCTCGAGCGACTCGGCCAGGCCGCAGAGCGCTGAGGCGAGCGTGAAGCCGATGATGGACACCAGGAACAGCGGCTTGCGGCCGAAGCGATCAGCCAGCCAGCCTGTCAGCGGCGTCATGATGGCCGCGGCGACGATGTAAGAGGTCAGGACCCAGGTCATCTGGTCCTGCGTGGCCGACAGACTGCCCTGCATGCGCGGCAGTGCCACGTTGGCGATGGTGTTGTCGAGCGCCTGCAGAATCGAAGCCACCATGACGGTGCCGGTGATCATGCCGCGATGAAGCGGCACTCCGGCAGCGGACGCGGCGGGTACGCCGGCGGCCATCAGCGCTGTGCGAGCGCAGCCGTGCCGTGACCGAACAGGCGGCGCCGATGCTGCGTATCGACCGTCACGTTGACGCTCAGGCCGGCATGCAATGTCACGCCGTCGAGCTCCGCGTCGTCCAGCTGCAGGCGCACCGGGACCCGCTGTACCACTTTTACCCAGTTGCCGGTGGCATTTTCCGGTGGCAGCAGCGAGAACTGCGCGCCGGTGCCCGGACTGAGGCTGGCGACGCTGGCCTTGAAATGTCGCCCGGGATAGGCATCGATCCGGACGTCGGCGGACTGCCCAGCACGCATGTAGGTCAGTTCGTCTTCTTTGAAGTTGGCCTCGATCCAGACATCGTGGCTGGAGATCAGGCTGAACACCGGCGTGGCGGCACTGACGTAGTCGCCAACCTGCAATTGTTCGACCTTGGCCACGATGCCATCGGCGGGCGCGCGCACCGTGGCATAGGACAGATCGAGATTGGCCTTGTCCAGTGCTGCCTGCGCCTGTTGCACCAGCGGGTGCTGCGCGACCGGCAATGCCGGATTGCCGCCCAACAACGCCAGCACGCTGCCCACCTGCTGTTGTACCGAGGTGAGCTGCGACTGCGCCAGGTCCATGGCATGCTGGGTCTGCTCGAATTGCGCGCGCGAACTGATACCGGACTGCAGCAGGTGCTGCTGACGCTCAAACTCGTGCTGCTGGTAAGCGAGCGTGTCGCGTGCGGCCGCCACGTTCGCCATTTGCTGTCGGTAGGTGGCTTCAGCGGCACCGATCTGCATCTGTGCGGAGGCAAGTTTGGCCTGCGCATCCTCGAGGGCGATCCGGAACGGCCGAACGTCGAGGCGGAACAGCACATCGCCGCGGCGCACGTTCTGATTGTCATGCACGTCGAGCTCGACCACGCGGCCCGATACATTGCTGCTGATGGAAGTGCGCGCCGCCTGCACCGAGGAGTCATCGCTGGAAACGTAGCGGCCGGTGGCGAGGTAATACACCAGGCCGGCGATCACGGCCAGCAGCACCCCACCGAGCATCAGGCTCCAGCGCATGCGTGCGCGCCGGCGCTGCACACGAATGGCCTCCTCCTGCGCATGCTTTTCAACCATGGCATCCATGCTGCTGCTCACTTGATCTCTAACGACAGCAGCGTGCCGTGAATGCGCTCGAGCAATTCGATCAGGTGTTCGCGCTCGCCCTGATTCAGCGCCGACAGCGCCTCGCTGCGTGTCTGCTCGGCGATCTTCCAGATGCGATCGACCACCGGCTTGGCGGTCTCGCGCAGAAACAGGCAATAGGCACGGCGGTCGACCGGGTCGGGGCGGCGCTCGATCCAGCCGTCCTGCTGCATGCGATCGAGGGTTCGCACCAGCGTCATGGGATCGGTTTCAGTCAGCTCGGCGAGCCGCGCCTGGCTGATGCCTTCGTTGCGCGACAGGTGAGCCAGCACCTTGCACTGGGGCAAGGTCAACTCCAGACCATGGGCATTGCGCTCGAATCGCTTGGCCGACAGCCGCGATACATCGCGCACCAAAAAGCCGAAATTCCGTAGCTTATCCACGACCGATACAATAACATTAGTTATTATATAGGTCAATATTACAACGGACCGTGGCTATTTCTGGTAGCGCCCCATGCCGGCCCGGATCTCGGCCTTGGCTTCGGCGACGTCACCCCACCCTTCGACCTTGACCCATTTTTCCGGCTCCAGGTCTTTGTAGTGCTCGAAGAAGTGCTGGATCTGGTAGAGGCGATGCGCATTGATGTCATCGTGCTTGCGCCAGTGACTGTAGATCGGCAGCACCTTGTCATCGGGCACCGCCAGCACTTTGGCATCGTCGCCCTTCTCGTCGGCCATCTTCAGCACTCCCAGCGGCCGACAGCGCACCACCACGCCGGGCATGAGCGCAAACGGTGTAATCACCAGCACATCGACCGGGTCACCATCGCTGGCCATGGTCCGCGGCACGTACCCGTAATTGCAGGGATAGTGCATGGCCGTGCCCATGAAGCGGTCGACGAAGATCGCGCCACTTTCCTTATCGACCTCGTATTTGATCGGGTCGGCATTCATCGGAATTTCAATGATGACATTGAACATATCCGGCGCCTGGCTGCCCGGTGTGACTAGATCCAGACCCATGACTACCTCCGCGACACGGGGCATCCTAACTGCACTTCCGTGACGCAGTCATCCAAAGCGGCGTCGCTGCGTTTGTTAGGCTTAGGTCATAACGGAATCTGGAGAATAGCGATGAAGACTGCTCAGGGTTTCAAGCTCGGAATGGCCATACTGGCGCTCGCTTCCGTGAGCCTGGCCGGTTGTGTGGTAGAGCCGGCGCGCGGCTACTACGGCGATGAAACCGTGATGGTGGCGCCGCCTGCGCCGCAGGTTGAGGTGGTGGGAGTTGCGCCCGCGCCCGGCTATGTCTGGATCGGCGGCTATTGGAACTGGGTTGGCGGGCGTCACGTGTGGGTCGCCGGTCGCTGGGAAGCCGGGCGCCCGGGCTATCATTGGGTGCCGCATCGTTGGGTTGCCTATCACGGCGGCTATCGCCTGGCGCGCGGACATTGGGCACGCTAGCCCAGGACGGCCGCACCGTGCACAATTCAACGTCACTGTCGTTGGTGTATTCGGGCGAGCCCATGAACGATCATGAATCCAAGGCCGCGCTGTATGAGCAACTGCGCGTCAGTTTGCGCACGCTCATGCGCGGCCAGACCGATTTCCTCGCCAACATTTCCAATTTTGCGGCGCTGCTGTTCAATGCCATGCCGAGCCTGAATTGGGCCGGCTTCTATCTGCTGCGGGGAAACGACTTGGTACTGGGACCTTTCCAGGGCAAGCCGGCCTGTTCCTGCATTGCCATGGGTGATGGTGTCTGCGGTACCGCGGCGCTGCAGCGCGCCGCCGTGGTGGTGCCGGACGTGCACGCCTTTCCGGGCCATATCGTCTGCGATGAGGCCTCGCAGTCGGAAATGGTCCTGCCGGTATTCAAGGACGCGCGGCTGGTGGGCGTGCTCGATCTCGACAGTCCGGTGCAGGGCCGATTCGATGAGACCGATCGCGACTGCATTCAGGGACTGCTGCAGTCGCTGATGGAGGGCACCACGGTGCCCGAGTTCCGTCTGGCTCCGCCCAGCGAGCGCTGCTGACTTACTCGGCGCGATCCATGACCCGGCCACAGCGGGCGAGTACGCCCCTGAGGTCACGCAGGGCCGGGAATACTTCATTGTTCCAATCAGCACCCTGGGCGTCGTAGGCACGCTGCTCGTACTCCACGATCTCCTTGTCCTCGCGAAAAATATTCTCGGTGAACCAGACCACGAATGGCCACACCGCGTGAATCAGCCCCGGCACCGGCGGCTTTTTCACTGATAGAAAGCCGTAAGTCCGATTGGTGCGTTGCTCGGCATCCAGCGGCGTATAGCCCAGCCAGACGTCCAGCACCGGGTCGTTGCTCTGCTGAATGTTGCGCCCTACCCAGACCTTCAAACTCTGGCTCGGGTAGTCGGTACGGATGCGCATGTGATCGGAGAAGTCCTTCTTGGCTTCACCGCGCTTTCGTACCAGGTCGACGATCACCTGCTCGCCCATGGAGGGCTTGCCTTCGGTGCGGCTGAAACTGTATTCCACCTGCGCCCAGTTCTCGCCGTGCTGGCGGCCGATGCACTTGGCGCGGATCGACCCCATCTGCTTGCGGTGCATGAACTGGTGGTTCATGTCGAACAGATTCTCGTGCATGAACGTGTAATGACAGGCGACTTCGCGGTTCAGCCGCCGGGTCTTGTAGTCCTTGCGCTGCGATGAGCCGAGCGTCGAGGGCACGCGGCTCTCGGCCAGCGCCGCATCGCCCGGAAAGACGAAGATCAGACCGTCAATCTCGCGCAACGGATAGCTCTTGACGCCGTTGGGCAGACGCTCCTTGCCCAGGTAGGGAACATCGACGCACTTGCCACTGCCGTCATAGGTCCAGCCGTGGTAGTGACACTTGAGTTCCTCCCCGGCCACCACCCCCAGATGCAGCGGCACCTGTCGGTGCGCGCAGCGATCCTCGAGTGCGAAGGCTTGCCCGCGGTTGCCGCGATAAAGCACGATCGGCTGGCCGGCGAAGCGGCGCCCCAGGGTTCGTCCCTGTTTCAACTCATCCGACCAGGCCAGCGGATACCAGTAGTCCGGATGCGCGCCGACTCGACGCAGATCGAATGTATTGGGCGAATTCGCCGGACGTATGTTGATGAGGTTCGATCCATCTTCCGCCATCGCGAGGCTCCAAACGATGTTCCCTGGTGCGCGAGACTAGCGCGCCTGCACGCCCTGTGGTCAAGCCTGTCAGTGCTATCCGACTCTAAATAGGTGCCGCTTCAGGCACACTTTCACGGCGCAACGCTGTAGCGATACGGCAAAATTCTGCGCGAGCGCCAATAAGATATTGAACTATAAGCGATTTCTTTCAATGACACCGATCGTGCATGTGTTTCGCCCCAGTCGGCCATCGCGCTTTGGTCCGGTACTGCCCACTTCGACCTTGATTGGATTCTGGATCGCCATTGCCGCCGTGGTGGTCATCGCCGTGCTGTCGTTCGCGGCGCTCCAGGGCAGCCAGGGCAGCGCGCGCGGAGTCACCCATACGCTTCAGGTGGTCGAGCAGCTGCAGAGCGTGCTGTCCACCATGAAGGACGCCGAGACCGGCCAGCGCGGATTCCTGCTTACCGGCGATGAGAACTACTTGCTGCCCTACACCAATGCCCGGGCCGCCCTGTCGGCCGAGCTGGACGCCGCGCGCTCACTGCTGAGCGGCAATGCGGCACAGC
Source organism: Steroidobacteraceae bacterium (assembly GCA_036496405.1). GTDB lineage: Bacteria > Pseudomonadota > Gammaproteobacteria > Steroidobacterales > Steroidobacteraceae > FEN-1191. The sequence continues at coordinate 5,562 of DASXLF010000211.1, forward strand.
AATCGCGGCTGCGATCGCTCGAGCAGTTGTGCGCCGACAAGATGGCCGAACTGGCGCAAACCATCGCCATGCGCCGCAAAGGCGATTCGACCGCGGCGGTCGCGGAAGTGCGCACGGATCGCGGCCGGGAACTCATGGAGGGCATTCGGACGGTCGCCGCCGAGATGTTGGCCGAGGAACGCCGCACCCTGGCCGCGCGCCAGACCGATTGGCTCGGGGCGGCCCGCACTTCGTCGTTGGTCACGCTCGGCGGGGCCGTCCTGCTGCTGCTGTTCATCATCGCCGCGGCCCTGCGCGCTTCGCGCGACTACCGGGCGCGACAGATTCAAGGCTGGATCCGCATCGGACAGATGGGCTTGAGCGAGAAAGTCCAGGGCGAGCAGCGCCTGGAAACGCTGGCCGAGGGCGTACTCAGATTCCTGGCCGAATACCTCGAGGCGCAGACCGGTGCGGTGTATCTGGCCGAAAACGACGGCAGCTTTCGCCGCTGCGCCGGCTACGCGGTCGATGAGACGGCGGCGCCGGCAGTGCTGCGACCGGGGGATGGCCTGCTGGGACAGGCCGCAAAGGAGAACCGGGTATTGCACGTGCAGGAAGTGCCGGAAGGGTATCTGGCCGTGCGCTCGAGCCTTGGGCGCAGCAAACCGATCGAGTTGCTGATTGCGCCCGCCGCTGTCGACGGCATGGTTCATGGCGTGATCGAGTTGGGCTTCTTTCGTCACCTGGAAGCCGCAGATCACGAGCTGATGTCGCGTATCTCGGAAATACTGGGCATCGCCGTGCGTTCCTCGAAGGACCGGACGCGGCTCGAGGAACTGCTGGAGGAGACCCAGAGGCAAGCCGAGGAGCTGCAGACGCAACAGGAAGAGCTGCGCGTAAGCAACGAGGAGCTCGAAGTGCAGGCGCAGTCCCTGCGGGAATCGCAGCTGCAGATGCAGAACCAGCAGGCGGAGTTGGAGCAGACCAATTCCCAGCTCGAGGAACAGGCGCAGATCCTGGAGCACCAGAAGGACGAGCTGTCCGCCGCGCAGACCGTTCTCGGCCAGAAGGCCAGCGACCTGGAACGCGCCAACCAG
>DASXLF010000212.1:0-5728 GCA_036496405.1 Steroidobacteraceae bacterium
CAACCTCGCCGACAGCACCTACCAGAACCAGTTCAACAACGCGCAGACGCGGTTTACTGATTATACCAACCTGAACACCGCACAGCAGAGCAACTTGACGAACCAGTTCAACCGCCTGAACAGCCTGTCGACGACCGGCGAGAACGCGGCGGCGCAGACTGGCACTCAGGGCACCGCGGCGGCCAGCAATTACGGCAACTACACCAACCAGGCTGGCACCGCGACGGCGGCCGGCACCACGGGGGTGGGCAGCGCGGCGACCAGCGCGACGAACAGCTTGGTGAGCTACAACACGCTCTCCAATTATCTGAAGAACAACAGCAACTCCGGCAGCGGGATGACCACCAACTCTCTCGACTTCTCGGGATACGCGCCGCAGTTAACGTCGGGGCAGACATACGTCGGCGGCTTTACGGCTCAATGAGGACCACGCGCCATGTCTGACACGAACGCCCTGACCGCTCAGCTGTCGCGCAACTCGCTGCTGGACAAGATCGCCAACCCCGCCGTGGTGAACCCGGTGGCGGCGATATCGGACGCGGCAAAGACGGCGAGTGCCATCTATGGCGTGCGCTCGCAGCAGGCCAACCAGGCGTGGGGCAACGCGCTGCAGCAGGCGACCGATCCGCAGACCGGCGTGGTGGACTACCAGAAGGCACAGTCTATCGCGGCGCAAGACCCGCAGGCGGCAATGGGCATGGCGACCAACCTGCAGAACACCTCCAACATCCGCAGCCAGCAAATCTCGCAAGGTGTCGCGCGCAACACGGCCGTGAATAATGCCATCATCGGCGCGCTGAGTGGTGACGATGCCGGGTTGCACGATCGCGTCGTCAATGGGTTCAACGGCTTGGTCGCCAATGGCGTGATGACACAGGACGAGGCAACCAGATCAGCCCTGCGCCTGCCGGCCGACCCGACGCAACTGCGCCAGCAGCTACAGCAGATCCAGACCTCGCTCGCGCCGCCCGATCTGCAGCAGCAACAGATATACGGCAAGCCCTTCACGCAGACTGCGCCTGGCGGCGCCACCATCGGCGGCACCACGAACATCCGCACCGGCGTCCCCACTGCGCCACCGCAACCCGGCGTGCAACAGGGCATGACGCCTGCTGAAGCAGCGCAGCCGGTAACGTGGACCGACAAGAACAACGTGCCGCAACACACGACGCTGCAGGAATACGGGGCAGCCTTCAACAGTGGGAACGCGCGCGGTCCTGCCTACGATGCCAACGGGCGTCCGGTGCAGGGGACCGGTGTTGGCGGCCCGGGTGGTTCATCGACAGCCCCACAACCGCCCGTGTCTGGCGCGCCGCCGCTTCCTACTGGCTACAAGGCGCGTCCGGTGGCAGGCCAGCCGCCGGCTGCTGGGGACAACACCGCATCGGTTCCGGCGACGGCGCCACCAGCGGCAACATCCGGGGCGCCGCAGCCTAGGAGCATATCAGGCCCCGCGCCGGGCGTAGGAGCGGCAGCCGATGAGACCGCCAAGGCAAGCGCCACTATGGGAACCACACTCACAGCGCGTGCCGACCAAGTGCCGACCAACAAGGCGAATTACGCCAATATGCTCACCGACCTCTCCAAGATCGACAGCATGGGACCGGGCACCGACAAGGAAATTGCTATCAACTCCGCGGTACAAAAGCTGACCGGCTACGGCATCACTATGACACCGCAGCAGATTGCCGCCGGCAACAGCTTTGCCAAGCTGGCCAATATCGCCGTGGGGCAGCAACTCCAGGCCATCGGCGGCACCGATGCCCGGCAGGCGTTGTTCATGGGATCAAACCCGAACCTCGATTTGTCGAAGCTCAGCAACACGCAGATCATCCATATGCTGCAGGGCAACGAGGATGCCATTCAGGCCAAATCGCGCGCTTGGCAGTCGTGGCAACAGAGCGGCCATGGCACGGATACATATGCTCAGTTCCAGAACGATTTCAACCATCACTTCGATCCGCGCGTGTTCCAGCAGCAATACATGGCACCGAGCGAAATCGCCGATCTACGCAAGAGCCTGACCGGGCAACCTGGCGGAACTCAGAAGTTTCTGGACGACGTGAAGTATGCCAGAGACAACCACTGGATACAGTGAGCCGCATGCCGGCGAACGACAGCTATGACGACCTGTTTGATGCCTGGGGGCAAGCGCTCAACGTCGACCCGCAGTTGGCCAAGACGGTGTTCCACACCGAGAGCAATGGTCAGGTAAACGTGCCGGACAATCAGGGCGCGGTCGGCCCCATGCAGATGAAGCCGGCCACCGCGCAGGCGATGGCGGTCAAGCTCGGGCTCGATCCGAAGGCCATCGACCTGCACGACATGCGCTGGGCAGTGCCGCTCAGCATGCAGTATCTGGCCGATGGTATGAACGCCACACAATCGGCGGAAGGCGCGCTGGGCTACTACAGCACCGGCAGTGCCGACCCGAAGCGGTGGACCCAGGGCTACATCGACAAGGCCACCAAACGCTACCCCGGCATGGCATTGACGCCAGCCGCCCCACAGGGGGCGCAGGACGGCTCCGGAGGTCAGCCGGCCACTATGATGCCACCTCCGGCAGCGCAGCCCGCTCCAGCGCCCTCCCAAGGCGCGCAGGATGGCAATGCAGCGAGCGGCGCCGGCGTCGTGGACACCGCGGCCAGCCAGATAGGCCAGACCAGCAACAGCGTCAGTGGCTTTCTGCGGCAGAACGGGCAGAGCCTCGATCCGACGCGGTTCAACTGGTGCGCCGCCTTCGTCAATGGCGCGCTCAATGCCAACGGCATCACAGGGACGGCAGGCCCGGGCAAGAACGTGGCGACCGGCTTTCTCAACTGGGGCACGCCGGTGCAGGGCGATCCACAAGCCGGCGATGTGCTGGTGCAGCCGCGCGGGCACCCCGCGGGCGGGATCGGCGGCCACGTTGGCATCGCTGCCGGGCCGATCGCAGACGGCCCGAATGGGCAGGTGCTCTATCTGATGCAGAGCGGCAATTACAATGGCAGGGTGGCGTATAGCTGGGAGCCGGCGCAGAGCGTGGTGGCACGCCGTGCAGCGCCGGTCTCGCAGCAGCAATCGCAGGTGGCGCAACGCTGATGGCAGACACATCCGACGATGCCTTTTGGAGCACGCTTGGAGCGCAGCCAGCGACGAAACCGCCGGCCACGAACGGCAAGGTTGCGCCGGCTCCGGATGCCGACCCGATATGGGCGACGCTCGGAACACAGAAGCCCCCAGCGCCGGGGGACATCGATCCGATTACCGGGCAGAAATATCAGTTTGCTGGCACAGCCACCGGACCGGTCGCTGAATCAACCGGCAAGCCCATACGCGAGGATCTGGTTCCTGGCGTTAAGACCCAAGCCATTATCAGCATGGCCAGCGATCCGGAGCAGAAGCGGCGCATCGCCGCGGGGCAACTGTTCCCCGATATGAAGCCGGCCGATGCGCAATCGCGCGTGTTCTACGGTCCCAACGGGCGGCTTGCTGCGGTCGGTCAAGACGGACAAGCATTCTACGTTGACCCCGCGCCTTATGCCCCCGATCCGATGGCGCCAACCGTCGGTGGCATGGTGAGTTCGTTTGTTCCGTCTGCCGGGGGTGTCGCGAGTAGCACAGGCCCGGCGCTTCCGGCCATTGGAGGGACGGCGACCGGATTAGCGGCTGGCCCCACATCATTGATTGTCGGACCGGTAGCGGCCGGAGCAGGAGCGGCGGCTGGTGACATCATCCGCCAACAGATAGCCTCAAAGTTTGACCCAAGTCCGCCCGACTACAACCCATTGCAAACAGGCAAGGAAGCGCTGGGTTCTGCGGCAGGCCAGTTCGTGGGCGCCGGCACGGCCCGTGCTTTCGCGCCTAACCCGCTTGGCGCGACATCCTATGACCTAGGCCGGCTACGGAGCAGCCTGCCGCAGGCCGAGACAGCCTATACTCGTGCCGAAGGCCAGGGCGTGTCGCTGACACCAGGCCAAGCCAGCGGGTTGCCATCACTGCTCGGGCATGAGGACGTGGTTGCCTCTGGGTCAGCCGGGCCGAGGGGCGCGGATATTGCGCAGACCTTCTATCAGCAACAACGCCAGCAATTGACCGATGCATTCGACAAAATGACCAGCAACGTCTCGTCTGCTTCCGACAAGACGGATGCCGCGCTGCAATTCCAACAGGCCGCCGAGGACGCGACACGTATCGTCCGCCAACAAGCAAACGTAGCGGCCCGCCCTTCCTATCAGGCCGCCCAGGCCGGCGGCCAGGTCATGTCGCCTGACCTCGCGCAGCTTATGGACGCCCCGGCCGTCAAAACAGCGATGGCGTCCGCGAGGACGGAATATGAAAACCTTTACCGCAAGGCAGCACCTGACACACCGGACTTCAATCTCTGGGACCTGACCAAGCGCAAGCTGGATGATGCTTATGGCGTGGCGACAAAGGCGGGGGAGAACACTACAGCCGCTTCGATAGACAGTCTGCGCACCGATCTGAAGACACATCTCGATACGGCATATCCCACCTATCCGGCCGGCCGCGCGACAGCGGCGCCCGGCCAACAGCTTGCCGGCAGGCTGCAGGAAGTGCTCGGCACTGGCGGCGCGCCTAGCACCGGGACAGACAAGGCGTGGGAGATTGTGCGGCCGGTATTCGACACCAACAATCCCCGCGCGATTTCAGAGGCCAGAGATGCCTTTACCCAAGCCGGGCGGGGCGATGACTGGAACGCAGGAACCCGCTCCTATTTGCAGAACATCTTTGACCAGGCGTCCAAGTCGCAGGAGGGGCTCAACCCATCAATGCTGCTGCGCCAACTCTGGAGCGATCCAAATAGGCGCGCCGCTCTGCAGGCGGCGATGGATCCGCAGGCATTCCAGGGCTTCGAGAACTTCATGGGCACTGTGCAGAACGTCGCCCAGTCCAGGGGCATAAACAGCTTAACGCAGCCACGCGCGGCTGGTGCCAATGCGCTGGCGACAGCAGGGGCGAGCACTCCGGGGGTGCGGACAGTCAGAACGCTGGGCGCTTTACTCAGCCCTCAGACGCTGTGGCAAGGTGCGCGGACGATCACCGATCCCATCGCTGATTGGATGACGCGCAGGAATGTAGGAAACATTGCCAGCAAGCTCTTTGATGGGAATGGCTTGGCGTACTTGCGCGGCATGGCCAATGCGCCGGCCGGTGGCATGAAGGCGCTCACGGCAACCGCCCGCTTCCTTGGCGCGATAGCGACTGGACCGTCTACAGTCCCCTCCAACAGCAACGCGCGTAACGCGCTACTGCCGGCTAGCCCGTAATTCCGCCTGTGCTTCGCGCTCGGCCGCTCGCATTGCCATGCCGAGTTCGGTTGGCGTCGCCAGTTTGCCACCGATCCACATAATGGCGCGGACGGGCAGCAGGATGATCTGGAACAGACCGACGATAATGGCGTAGGCAGCCGCCACAGCGGCGCCAGCGAGCATGATACAGACAAACGCGCCGCCAAGGCCGATGAGAATGTGCATTGTGTCAGATCCAGTGAAAGCCGTGGGCCATGACGCCGCCCAGGGTGGCGAAGCCGGCCAGCATCAGCGTGATGGTGACGGTGATAAGGGTGATTTGCAGGCGCACCAGGAACCGGAAGTCGTCAGCCTGGCGCGCCTCGATACGGTCGAGCCGAACCTCGATGCGGGCCAGCGCTGCCTCGGTGGTCCTGGCAATTTGCTCCAACACAGCAACCCGGCTCGGTAGATCGTCCATCAAATCACCATGCGAG
>DASXLF010000213.1:0-1909 GCA_036496405.1 Steroidobacteraceae bacterium
CTCGGTGGCGTCAAAGACGAACATCAGGACGATGATCAGCGCGGAGAGGCCAGCTGCCAGCCACAGCGCGTGTCGCGCCAGCCGCCGCCTTGCCTCGGCTCGGCGCGAATGCGACGGCGATCGCACCAGCGTTCCGGCCGACTGCGCCATCAGGTGCGACAATTGCGGAAAATAGCCCTCGACGCCGGACATCATTCCGTGCCTTCGGAACGGTAGATCGCAACCGAGACCGGTCTGCCCTGCGAGATGTTGTAACCCTCGATGCGGGTCGCTGCGTTGTAGCGCAGCCCGATCGCCTCGGCACGCTGCACGAAGGCGCGCTCGGCGCCGCGCTCGACAAGCGCGAAGCGGCAGCTGCCCTGGCTGAGGAAATCGGCCGCGCCGGAACCGTCAGTCAAGAGCGTCGATGTGCCCGTCATGAAGACCAGGCTCGGTTCGTGATAACCCGCCGCAGCCGCCTTCGGGCCGACGCAGGTGACATTACGCAGCGCGCGAGCGATCTCGGCGCTCGGATACAGCGTGGTCAGCGACGGCATCACGACGCCGAACACGGCGATGGCGAGCAGCATGGCCGCGAGCACGGCATTGAGCAGCGAGCGCGGGGCGCGGCTGTCGTCATAGAGCCACCACGCGAAAAGGCCGAATACCATGGCGCCGGCGAAGAACGGCCAGGCCGCGAACGCAGGCTGATGGGTCAATTTGACTGCAATGACAACAAAGATCACCGCGGCCAGCGCCGGAATGACGAACCACCATGCGGCGCCGCGCGTCATCCAATTGCGTGCCAGCACCTGCCGCTCCAGCGCACCGACAGTGAGGATTGCCACCGCCGGATAGAGCGGCAGCACGTAATGCGGCAGCTTGGTAAGGACCAGTTCGAACACGATCCAGGACGGCACCAGCCAGGCCAGCAGATATTGCGCGCCGGGCTCGCGCCGCGCCCGCCATACCGCCGGCACCGCCATGCCGGCGAGCGGCGCGCCCGGCCAGAACGTGATCCAGAACAGCAGCAGATAGAAGCCGGGCGGCGCGCCGTGCGATTCCTGCGCGGCGAGTTTCGCCAGCATGTCGCCCCCGAGCGAATTGGCGAAGAACGTGTCGCCGGCGCGCCAGAAGATCGCGATGAACCAGGGCAGCACCAGCACCAGCATCCACATCAACCCCCAGACCGGCCGCAGCCGCCACAACCAGGTCGCGCTGCGGTCCAGAATCGCGAGCATCAGGATCGCCAGTCCCGCAAACATCAGGATGAGCGGGCCCTTGAGCAGGATGCCGCCAGCCAGCGCCGTCCAGAAGATCACGGGCCATGACCAGGGCGGATGCTCGGGATCCTCGCCGCGCTGCCAGGATAAATAGACCCGCCCCATTGCGCCCATCGCGGCCACGACCGTCAGCAGCAGCATGGCGTCGGTCTTGGCGAGACGCGCTTCGCCGGCAAGCACGACGCAACTGCACATCATCAGCGCGGCCAGCGCCGCGCCGCGCCTTGTGACGAAGGCGAGCGCCGCCCAATAGGTGAGCAACACAGCGCCAACTGCACCGATCAGCGAGGGAATGCGATAGACCCAGATGCGCAGCTGTGCGCCGGGAAGGCCGAGCGCGGACGCAGTCTTCACCGCCGCGGCCTGCATCCAGTAGATGCCGACCGGCTTCTTGTAGCGGACCTCGTCCTGGAAGCGGATGTCGACGTAATCGCCGGTCTCGACCATCTGCTTTGTGGCCTGCGCAAAGCGCGCCTCGTCGCGATCGATCGCGGGAATGCTGAAGAAACCGGGCAGAAACAGCAGCGCGGCACAGGCAAGCAGGAACAGGGTCGCGCGCCAATGGCTGCCGACCGCGAAATCCACGATCGGCACCAGCCCGCGGCTGGATTTCGACGGTTTCTGGGGCTGCGCGCCTGCCCCGAAAC
>DASXLF010000214.1:0-2160 GCA_036496405.1 Steroidobacteraceae bacterium
CTGCTCCAGATTTTTCTCAAGATATTCAGTAAGATAACAACGGCCCTTTTGGGCCGTTTTTGCCTAGACCGAACTTTACCGAATTTGGAACGCAAGCGATTGAGATTGTTGGAACTTTGCTTGGTGTTGCTGACTACGCGGCGAGTGCGACGCCGAGCAAGTCGAATGCCCTGCGCTGCACTTTTGTTGGCGCGGCGAGCAGGATGTTGATGCGGTGTTTGCCGAGTTGGACGACATTTCGGGTGAGGGTTGCGAGATCGGCGAGCAGTGTGCGGAAGCTGTGGACCGGGAGCGGTTCGCCGTGTGCCGGGTCGGTATATTTGCTGGCGGCCTTGTAGCGCGCGGCCGGCGACGGCTTGGCCTTGGCCACCGGCGAGGTCCGTTGCGCATCACGCCCGAGCGGATCGTGCTCGTCGAACAGTATCGGCGCGAGGCTCTGGCGCATATGCCATTCCAGATAGTAGGCGAGCATGCACAACAGCACGTGGGCCCGCACCCGAGGCGCGGTCCAGTGGAACACCGGCCGCAGTTCCAGATCGACCGTCTTCATCGATCGGAAGGCGTGCTCCACGCCAGCGAGGCTTTTGTAGGCGCGCACGGTGTCGGCGGCATCGGACTGGGTGGCCGGCAGGTTGGTGCGCACCACGTAGATACCATCGAGCGCGGCTTCGGCGGCGATCGCGGCGTTGTTCCTGGTGAAGCCGAACGTGTCATCGGCGATCGTGATGATGAAGTGCTTGGCCATCTTGCGTTTGCCCAGCACGGCGCCGACCGCCTTGCCGATCTCGCCGGCACCACGCAGCGGCTTGCTGGTGCGCCGCACCCGGAGCTGGATGCGGGCAAGGTCCTTCTCGGTGGCGGCCAGCAATTCATCGCGCTTGCGCGTGCGTTCGCCGGCCAGCAGCGGGTTCTTGCAGACCACCAGGCGCTCGCCGGGATAGTCCGGGCTGGTGATCTCCGCGATATCGCGATCATCGAACAGCGAGGGCTGCAACGGCCCGCCTTCAGCGGCCAGCGCCTTGATCGCCGGGGCACGCAACGCGGTGATCCAGTCAAGTCCCGCCGGACGCAGCGCCTGTTCAATGCGTGCATCGGTCAGCATGCCGCGGTCGCCCACCATCACCACGCGCTGCAGATTGAAGCGCTGGCGGAGCTTGTCGATCTGCGCTGCCACTGTCATCGGATCGGCGGTGTTGCCTTCAAACACCTCGATTGCGACGGGACAGCCGTTTGCGGCGCACATCAGGCCGATCACCAACTGCGGGCGGTCGCGCCGGTGATCGCGGCTGTAGCCGAGCCGTGCCAACTCGCAGCAGCGCCCTTCCAGGTAGGTGGACGTGACGTCATAGAGCAGCAGCGCACCGTTCGTCAGATGACGACGGGCCAATGCGGTCTCGATGAAGCGTTGCTCGGATCCCAGCCAATCGAGCGTGGCGTAGATCTCTCCGGCGGTGACGCTGCCTAGCGCCAGCACCTCGCCCAGCGAATGACTGGCGGTGGCAGGGTCGAGCATCCGCGCGGTCGCCAATTTGGCCGCAGGATCAAGCAGCCGCGCGATGATCAGGGCGTAGGCCAGATCGCGTTTGCGTGGTGGCGCACGTCGCGGCAGCAAGGCGTCCAGCTCGATCCGCCGGGCGGTGCTCAGCGCGGCCAGCACGTGGCCGTGCGGCAGGGCACGGACGATCTGCACGGCCTCGCTTGCCGGCAACAATCGGTCATCGCGCAGCACGGCGCGCAACTGCTCGATGCGTTCGGCGGGCCAGTTCGACAGGTTCGCCAGCGTCCGGTTCTTGGTCTTGCCGGCTTCGCGGTAGCTCTCGCGCAACAGGATCGCGGGGGGAGAGCCCCGGTTCGGGATGACAGCCACATACATGCGCTCACGGAATCAAGCCGATTCGCGTCGTGTCAAGGAAAATCTGTCAGTTACATGACTGCATGTCCGACCCCTCTTGCAATGTTTCAAAGGGTTAGATCAAAAAGTCGGTAAAGTTCGGGCTAATCCAGGCTCCACTCGTGCGGATTGCCCGGCGGATCGACGCAGACATGGGTGACGCCAAGCTGCGCCCAGACGCGATAGTCGCTGTCGTCGCGCGGCCTGATCTGCGTTCCAACGTACATCGCACCCCTCCTCTCAGTCTGCTGCCCCGCGCACCGGTTGCG
>DASXLF010000215.1:0-1784 GCA_036496405.1 Steroidobacteraceae bacterium
CGGATGCTGGCACAGCGCAACGCTCGCATGCAATTTGGCGGCGCATGCCCCGGCGAATTTCGCGTAGGCTCTGCCGCAAGACGATGAGGACCGACATGGAATGGCTCTATCTCTTCTTGGCGGGACTGTTCGAGGTGGCCTGGGCGATCGGGCTGAAATATACCGAGGGCTTCTCCCGGCGCGTGCCCTCGCTGCTCACCGTGGCGGCGATGATCCTCAGTCTTGCGCTGCTCGGCTTGGCGTTGAAAACGCTGCCGGTCGGGACGGCCTATGCGGTCTGGACCGGCATCGGCGCCGTCGGCACGGCAGCGCTGGGCATCTATCTGTTCGGAGACCCGGCCACCGCGGCGCGTCTGGCGTCGATCGGACTGATCGTCGCCGGGATCGTCGGCCTGAAGCTGGTGACCTGAGCCTCGGCATGGCAGTCATGCCGTTTGCGTAAGACCCTGCCGCCCATAGCCGCCACAACGTCATCCTCAGCATAGGTAATCCGTGGCCACCAGGCCCTCCATGAGCGATGCCACGACCGCCAAGCTCCTGCTGGTGGCGCTGAGCTTCTGTTGGGGGCTGAGCTGGACCGCGATGCGCGTGGCGCTCGACGAGGTCTCGCCCTGGTCACTGCGCTTGATCGGCTACAGCATCGGCGCCTTCGTGCTCCTGATCCTGCTCAAGGCGCAGGGCCGGAGTCTTGCCATCCCCGCCGGAAAAAACTGGCTGCATGTTTTCATTGCCGCGCTGTTCCTCGCAGTTGGCTTTGGCGTGGCCGGCACCTTCGCCCAGCTCATGGCGAACACCTCGCGCGTCATCATCGTCAACTACTCCATGCCGGTCTGGGGCAGCCTGATGGCCTATTTCGTGCTGCACGAGCGCATCAATGCACGCTCGGCACTGGGCCTTGCGCTGTGCGTCGCCGGCCTCAGCGTGCTGGTGTATCCGGTGGCGGAGACCTCGCTGCGCGAGCCGATCGGCCTCTTGCTCGCGTTCGTGTGCGCGCTGTGCTGGGGCGGCGGCACGGTCTATATGAAATGGGCGCGCATCAGGGGCGACCTGCTGGCAATCACGTTCTGGCAGGTCATGGTCGGCGTCGTGGTGTTCGCCGTGTTCTATCTGATCTTCGAGGGCGCGCCGAAGCTCGAACCGCTGCAATGGCGAACCTGGGGTGGCTTGCTGTACAACGGCATCCTCGGCACCGGAATCGCCTATTTCATCTGGTTCAACATCATCGGCCGGCTGAGCACGGCAATGGCGTCGCTCGGCTCACTCATCAATCCGGTGGTCGGCGTCATCGGCGCTGTCATCATTCTCGGCGACCGCCCGACGGTTCCGGACATGATCGGCTTTGCGCTGATCTTCAGCGCCGCGGCATGCGTGATGATCCCGCAGCGCCAAAAACCACCGCCCGATCCGGCGTGAGCTTTCTTCGCCTCTCCAATAAGGAGAGGTCGCAGCACCAATGCGCCCGCGCCGCCTCAACTCGAAACAACACTGTCTAACGCAGATTCGGGCTGATGCTCTTGAGCTGCTCGATCAGGGCCGGCGGCGTTTCGTAGAGCTGTTTGACCAGCTTCTCGAGTTGCTCCGGCGGGCGGTAGGTTATATCGAGCCTGCTCTTGCCCGCCTCGGCGAGCATTTCGGGACTCTTCACCGCCGCAGCGATCGCGGCGCGCAGGAATTCCACGCGATCTTTCGGCACATCCGGCGGCAAGATATAGGGCCGGCCGAATTCGGTGCTGGAGAAGATGAAGCGCATCAGCTGGCGCTGCTCCTCGGTCTTGGCATAATCG
>DASXLF010000216.1:0-1518 GCA_036496405.1 Steroidobacteraceae bacterium
TCTTGGAAATATCCAGGATGCCGTCGATCAGGCCGGACAAATGGTCGGCGCTACGGCGGACCACGCGCACCTGATCCTTTGGCTTGGTCTGCAACGACGAATCCTGCTCCAGCAATTGCGCGTAGCCGCTGATGGCGTTCAGCGGCGAGCGCAGCTCGTGGCTCAGGCCCACCACGTAGCGGCTCTTGGCAAGGTTCGCGGACTCCGCGACCTCCTTGGCGCGCTGCAGCTCCGCATCGGTGCGCTTGTGCGCATCGATCTCCTGGATCAGGAGCGTGGTCTGCCGCCGCGTCTCGGCCTCGGCGGCGCGTCGGCTCTGCTGCGCCAGCACGAACAGCCATGCCACTACGCCGATGATCAACGCGAGCGCAAGGAACACTTTCCACAACACGTCGGAGACAAGCAGTCTCTCGGCCGGAGCGCCCGCGGATGTCTCCAGATAGATCAGCCCCAGCGTCAGCGCGACAAGGCCGGCTGAGGCGGCGAACACGCCAAGATAATGCCCGAGCTGCGAGTTGATCCTGGCATAGATCGGCTGCGGCATCAGCTTGCCCAGCGTCTCCGACACTTGCGCCTGTATCCGCGCATGCGGCTTGCAGAGATCGTGGCAGCGGGCATCGAGCGAGCAGCACAGCGAGCAGATCGGGCCGGCATAGGCCGGACAGGAGGTCGTATCTTCAGGCTCGAACATATGCTCGCAAATGCAGCACTGGATCGACTCGATGTTCTGCCAGCTCTTCTTGGGCTTGCGCGCAATGTAGAACTTGCCTCCGGTCGCCCAGGCGATGACAGGTGCGGTCACGAAGGCGACCGTCAGCGCCACGAAGGCCGACAGCGCCTTCGCGGTCGGGCCGAACAAGCCATAGAACGCGGTGATGGAGACGATGGTCGCGATTGTCATCGCACCCACGCCGACCGGATTGATGTCGTAGAGATGCGCGCGCTTGAACTCCATGTGCGGCGGGCGGAGCCCAAGCGGCTTGTTGACGACCAGGTCGGAGACCAGCGCGCCGACCCAGGCAATCGCCACGTTGGAATAAAGCGCCAGCGTCTGCTCCAGCGCCTTGTAGACGCCGATCTCCATGAGCAGCAGCGCGACCAGAACGTTGAACACCAGCCACACCACGCGGCCGGGATGAGAGTGCGTGAGACGGGAAAAGAAATTCGACCAGGCGATCGAGCCGGCATAGGCGTTGGTGACGTTGATCTTGAGCTGCGACAGGATGACGAACGCGCCCGTCAGCGCGAGCGCGAGATCAGGCTGCGACAGCACATAGCGGAACGCTTCCAGATACATGCTGGCGGGTTCGGCGGCGTGCTCGGTGGAGACGCCATGCATCAGCGCGAAGTAGGCGAGGAAGGAGCCCGCCAGCAGTTTCAGCGATCCCAGCACGATCCAGCCCGGGCCGGCGGAAAGCAGCGCGATCCACCACGCTTTGCGCGACGTGGTGCGGCGGTCGCGCGGCAGGAAGCGCAGGAAGTCGACCTGCTCGCCGATCTGCGCCACCAGCGAGAACA
>DASXLF010000217.1:0-2145 GCA_036496405.1 Steroidobacteraceae bacterium
ACCGTTGTACACCGCACCAGGTCCCTGGTCGCCCTTGCCCGGCTGGTACGGCGCCGCCGTAGTGATGATCGCCACGCGGGAGTCGCTCAGTTTCTTCCGGAGTGGCTGGAACGGCGCATCGACATGGTGTGCCCAGCGATACGGCGTGGTGTAGCCGATCGCCCGATAGTATTCGCGGGTCCGCGCCATGTAGGGGATCGGCGCATCGTAGTCCGGAGCGAAACCGAGCTGTTGGTCGAGGTCCTGATCCATCGAGGTCTCCCTTGCGCGGACGCCGCGCGGTACTGTGCTATGTATGGCGAGAGATGACGAGAATCCGCGCGACAGTGTCAACCCGCCAGCCGACTGTTGGCCGCCCAGAGCCGAGTATCGAGGCATACCGCAATGACGCAAGCCCTCATCATCATAGGTTACTGCCCAGGTAGCGCAGTCGGATCAGGTCGTGCGGAGTTTGGTGACGAGAAGGTCTGGATCACCGGTCAGGGTATTGAGGAGGTCCCATCCCTGCTTCCTTGCGGTGGATAAGACCGAGCGGATGACCGCGAAGTCCATCGCGCCGCCCTCGGATCGGAAGCCGCCGGAGATCTTCTGCCGCAGCTTCATCATCCTGCCATCCCGCTCCGCCAGGTTGTTGGTGAACGGCACCCGCGGATCGGCGAGGAAGCGGAGCACGTCCTGGCGGCGAGAACTGAGGCGCAGCAGCAGGTTGTGGCCGACGCGTCTTGGCGGCCGGCCGCGCGGCCTGGTCTTGGTCAGCGCGGGCTGCGTTTCATGGAACACCAGGCCATCGGCGATGATGGCGTGGTAACGCCGTTCGATCAGCGCGATCAGGGCTGGCTTCAGCGGGACGTCCTGCTCGCGTGCGAGGTTCACCGCATGGCAGGCACGCCGCAGCAGGTGCTGCATCCGGCGTGCCCAGTCCTCCTTCTCGATCTCGACCAGAGCCTTCAGTTCGCGCAGGTGGTGGGCATTGCACAGCGCATGCAGCACCCCTGTCAGGGTGTAGTACGGCTTCCAATGGTCGTGCACCAAGATACCGGTGAGGTTGGCCAGCAGGCTGCCGCGCCTCGCCGCGACCCGATAGAAGGTCAGCAGCGTGGTCGAGGCTATGTGCAGCCACCGCGTCTTGCCGCCGATGCGGAATCCGGTCTCGTCCAGATGCTTGACCGGTGCCGCAGCCACGCGATCGCGGACCGCCTCGGCGAGGCCCTGCAAGCGTGCGGCACAGTCCTGGCTGATCCGGGCGACAGTGGCGCTGACCAGGGGGACACCGAACAAATCGGCCATCAACCCGGCCAGACGCTTCTCCGGCAGCAACTGGTAGTGCAGCAGATAGAGCACGAAGCCAGCGATCCGTTTGCCATACTGCACCGGCGCGGTCACCCAATCGGGGAAGGCCGCACGTGTCCGCCGGCCACAGGCCGCACAGCAGCAGCCATGGGCCCGATGCTCAGTGACGACCAGCGGCTGCGGCTCAGGCAGATCGAACATCTGCCTGGCGACAAAGTCGGTTGCCATCGCCTCGGTCAGCGGCGCACCGCACGTGGCACAATTTGGCGGATAATGGTCGACGATCGCATCCGGCGCCTCACTTCGGCGCAGCGTCTCGCCTGGGTGCCCCTTCTGCCCTCCGGGCCTCTTGCCAGAAGCTTCCCGTAGACTGCTGACCCGCGGCGGCTTCTTCAGTCCGTCACTGGATGGGGGCTTGCCGCTGTTGCTGCTGTTCAACCCAAGACGGCGCTCCAACTCGGCAATGCGGGCTTCTTGCGCCAACAACAACGCAATCAGGTCGTCTTTCGAGAGATGGTCGAGCGCAATGCGATCCACCGACTCCTTCGAATCGGTCTGCCGGAGTCATGTCAACCAGAATCTCAGTCCGCGTCCGCAACCCAACGCACACCCATCCTGCCAACACCCTGTCGCAAACCGCGACCAGGACCTGGGCAGTTACCCACGAGATGCTGATACGCGGCGATCGACTCCTGGTATTTGTCCTGGGCGCGCAGCAGCCAGGCGGCCGAGTCGAGTACATCGGGGTGGTCGGGACTGATTGCCGCGGCCGCGGCAATCAGCCTGCCAGCGCGCTGCATGCCATCGTCCGTGGTACGGCCAAAGTTCACCCGGCCGTGGATCAACGAACTGGCC
>DASXLF010000218.1:0-3189 GCA_036496405.1 Steroidobacteraceae bacterium
GAAAATTTCATTGGCCACTGGGACGTCGCCCGGACGAACATCCCGGGCTGAGTGAGCTGGGGCTCTGACGCCGAAACTATTTTTTCGTCAGGTACTGCCGCCAGGGAATCCAGTAGTACTTCGACCAGCCTTCGGAAACCCCGGTGTAATCACTGTCGGCGATATTGATATGGATGAGATCGATGATCCCGCCGGCTTTGTGAGGCCAGAACGACAGTACCAGCGTCGAGTCGAGGTCGCGGCGAGGGAACTTAACCGATCGCCATGACTGCACGATCAAGCGGTTGGGAATCAACTGCAGGATGGTTCCGGTCAGCGCGCCGCCGAAGGCCTCAAACGCAGCGCCCGTGCGCGCCGCGATCTTCACCGGCGCGCCCGTGAATGCTGCGTGATGCTTAGGATCCAGGTACATGCGGTACAGGCCGCTGGCAGGGCAGGGCAGCTGCACGGCCATGGTGATCGTTCGTGGCATCAACGCACTCCTGATTGCAACTGCTCCAGGCGATTCATGATCAGACGCCGTTCGGGCTCTAGTTTTGTCAACACCAGCGCGTCCCGATACTGTTCGCGCGCCTGCTCACGTCGTCCCAGCCGCAGCAGCAGCTCGGCATGCACGGTCGGCAGAAGATGATAGCCCTCGAGTTCTCGGCGGGCGATAAGTGCCTCGACCAATTGAAGTGCCTGCGCCGGCCCGTCGACCATGGAGATCGCGGCGGCGTGATTGAGTTCGATCACCGGTGATGGCTGGATGCGCAGCAGCACTGCATACAAGGCTGCAATCTGCGGCCAATCGGTGTCCTGGTAGCGTGCAGCCTGCGCGTGCAACGCTGCAATAGCGGCCTGCACAGCGTAGCCGCTCGGCCGGCCCGGCAAACGCAATGCGCGCTCCACCAGCGCCAGTCCCTCGGCGATCAGCGCCTGGTTCCATAGCGCCCGGTCCTGTTGTTCAAGCAAAATGATGTCGCCGTCGGCGGTGGCGCGCGCGGGATTTCGCGCGCGATGCAACAGCATGAGCGCCAGCAGTCCCAGAACCGCGGCGCGTCCGGGCAGCAGCGAATCAACCACACGTGCGAGTCGCACCGCTTCGTCGGCCAGTTCCGCGTGCATCAGGAAGGCCCCGGCGGAGCCTGCGTATCCTTCAGTGAAGACCAGGTAGATCACCGCGAGTACGCCGTCGAGCCGCTGGTCGAGCATCGTCAGCGCCGGAGTCTCATACGGAATACGCGCGAGGCGAATTTTGCGCTGTGTCCGGACCAGCCGTTGCGCCATGCTCTCGGGGCTGATCAGGAACGCCCGTGCCACCGCCTGCGTCGACAGGCCGCACACGGCGCGCAGAGTCAGGGCGACCTGCGATTCCAGGCTGAGCGCCGGATGGCAGCAAGTGAAGATCAGTCGCAGCAGATCATCGCCGATCTCGTCTTCAGGCCCAGTGCTTTCAGCGCGCTGCCGCAGTTCGTTCTCAGCATCGCCTTCGAGATCGCGCAACGTGCGCCGTTGCAGTATCAGTCGGCGCAACCGATCGATGCCTTTGCGCCGGCCGACATGGATCAGCCAGGCGCGCGGATTGTTCGGTGGACCGTTCTGCGGCCATTGCTCCAGTGCGGCCGCGAACGCCTCCTGCAGGGATTCCTCAGCGAGTTCGAAATCGCCGACGAGGCGGATCAGTGTCCCAAGGACCCGACCCGCCTCGCGGCGAAACACGGCCTCGATCGACTCATCGGCCATCTGGCTATTGATAGAGCCGGACCGGTCTGATCTCGACCGAGCCGGTACGCGCCGATGGAACCCGCGCCGCGATGACGATGGCGTCATCCAGTGTCTTGGCATCGATCAGGTAGTAGCCCGCCAGCTGTTCACGGGTTTCAGCAAACGGCCCGTCGGTAGGCAAGGTCTTGCCGTCACGCACCCGGATCGTGGTGGCGGTAGAAGTGGGCTGCAGCGCATCTCCCGCCTTGAACTGGCCGCTCTGTATGATCGATTGAGTGAAGGTGCGAAACTCAGCGGCCATCTGGGTCTGGCCGGTCGGACCGGCCTGTGCCGCCAGCGCTTCGCTCTGGTAGATAAGTAACAGGTATTGCATAAGCACTCCGCGTGATGATTTGTGACTCCTGCAGTAGTCGAACCACCGATCGGGAAATCGACATCTTCGTAGCCCGTATACTGCGGCGTCGCCGGATGGACCGTTCGTGATGCGGTGGAAATCTTCATACAGGGTCGGCCTGCGTTGGGCAGTGGCGGGATTGCTGGTACTGCCGGCAGTCGCAGGCGCCGCCGACAGCCCGTGGAGCGCAACTGTAGGCGCCACCACGGATTATGTGTTTCGCGGTGTATCCCAGACCTACGACAGCGCGGCGGTGCAGCTGGGCGGAAATTACCAAAGCCCGATGGGGTGGTTTGCGGGTGTCTGGACTTCGAACGTGAACCCGTACCCTCACGCCGGCGCCTCGGAGGAAGTCGACCTTTATACCGGCCTCACGCGGCCCATAGGACCGGATTTCAGCGCCCGCGTGGCGTATACGCACTATGCCTATCTGGATGATCCACGTCCCGCTCACTATGACTACGATGAGTTTTCGCTGACGGCGGCTTATCTGGATCGCCTGGCGGCGACTCTGTCCTATCAGCCTGACAGCAGCCTGTATTCCACACTGGGCTTTGTGCGTCACCGCCCCATGGGTGGACTGGAGGTCACGGGCCGCTGGCCGCTGCGCGACAATCTGTCCGTTTTCGCCGGGGCCGGCTATTACGACCTGCAAAGACTGTTCGCAACCAGCTATTGGGCGGGAAATGTGGGGCTATCCTATATCTACAAGCTGGCCACGGTCGAGCTTAACCACTTTTTCGCACAGGACACGGTGAAGCGCCTGTTTGACGATCAGAGCGCCAACGGCAAGTGGACGTTGTCGCTGTCCCTGCGGTTCTGAACAGTGAAACGCGACACAACTAACCGCCCGGACAGAGGTACTAACCTGCGTGGCAGGCTTTTCGGGCAACTGGGCAATAGAGGTAACTCTTTGGGCGATCGAGGAAATCGGGACGAACCGCGGGCGCACGTTATGTTCCGCGCGGGCAGCCTGAAACTGCTCGCCCCGCTATTGCTAATGACACTGGGCGCCTGCAGTGCTCAGCCCCCGCTGCGCGCGCGCGCCATGCTGCCGGCCGAGGCCCGCCAGTCACCACAGCACTTCG
>DASXLF010000219.1:0-29597 GCA_036496405.1 Steroidobacteraceae bacterium
CGGCCAGAAATCGTAATCGTTGAACCAGGACTTGTCCTCGACCTCGCTGACGAACAGTCGGCCGATACTTCGCACCTGATTGAACGGTTGCTCGACCACGGAATCTGATCGCGTCAGGGTCTGAAGCGCATCCTCGGCATGCCGCACGCGGTCCGCCAGTTCGAGCAGCGCGTACATCAGGCCGCGCGCATCGCGGCCGCACGCCAGTACTCCGGTCCGGCCTTCGAACGACCACGGCACCAGCGCCAGTGACTCGGGCATCGCCGGGACCACGATTGCCGCTTTGCGCAGCACGGCGGCGGCTGGCGCCGCATCGGCGGCCGCGGCCAGGAGGCAGAAATCCGCCGGCGGTGTCTCCGCGATTGATCGAAATCGCCGCAGAGTAATCCCGCGCTGGGCGAGCGCCTGCTCCAACTGCTGGGCCGCCCAGGTCACGTTCACCGATGCGGCTACCGCGTCCTCGGAATTACTCACCAGTGCCACGCTGCGCGATGAGGCGATTGCGAGCGTACCCACCGAAGCGGCGGACAGCTGCAGAAAGCCGCGGCGGGTAAACCCGGGAGCGTTCACGCGATGCCCACGGAGCGCATATCCCGGTGCGTTAAGATGAGCACTTCGCGAGTCTCACACGTCGCCATGAAAAATCCATCCACTCCGTTTTCCATTTTCGCCGCGGCATGCATGCTGGTCCCCCTGGTGTGCGCCGCGGCGCAGCCACTGCCCGAAATCGGCACCAAGATGCCGGACGGTACCGTGTACGCCGGGCTGTCGATGGACACCGGGCAGCCATCGTTCGTCGCCGCGGCCGGAGGCACCGTGGCCGATGGCACCGTTTATGCCGGAGTATCTCCGGATACCAATAAACCCATGTACACCACGCCGGCCGATGCGCCCGGGGTCTATACCTGGGCCAACGCCATTAAGTATTGCAAGAAATTGTCGGCCTTCGGTCACCACGATTGGCGCATGCCGAGCCTGGGAGAACTGGCGGTGCAGTTTGCCAACCGCGCCGACATTGGCGGCTTCAATCAGAGCGGAAAGTTGCCAGGCGCATCGGGCTATTACTGGTCGTCCTTGCAGGTGACCGAGGGTTCGGCCTGGGGACAGCGGTTCAGCGACGGCTTTCACGAGGATTTCAGCAAGGATCTGGTGTCATCGCTGCGCTGTGTGCGCTGATCGATCACGCGAGTCTCAACGCGCCAGAGCCTCGGCGGCGTTGGCCGCCAGAATAAATGACGTGGCGGTGTCGACCACGTATTCGTTCTCATACCACAGGAATGGCCAGGCGTCCTTGAGCTCCGGAAAATCCGGTTGGATGATCACCACTCCAGGAACCATGCCGCCGGGAATGAAGGTGTAGTCGGCGCGGTTGTTGCCGTAGCCAATGAGCTTAGAGGAAGTTCCCACGGTCGACACCAGGGAGACGTTGTTGACCGGATGACGGCCGAGCACGTAGTCGAATCCACGCAGGGTGTCATCGATGCCGATCAGGTCGGGAAAGGCCTGGTGAAGGTAGTACATGTGGATGGCAAAGTTCGCCGCGGCACCCGAGCCACCCCAGGTACCGGTGCTGATGGGCACGCCGAAGGGATTGCGCGCCAGGTCGGCATCCTGTTTCGCCTTGAAGGCCGGCACCGCCGCAACCAGGCTGTTCTTGAATTCCGGATCCATGAACGGCAGGGCACGCGCGGCCAGCCAGCCCAGCCCGGAGAAATTCTTCCGGATCGCCGGCAGCAAAGCCTTCAATCGCATTTTATAGTCGGTATCGCCGTGGGTGGCGATCACCAGTTCCACGGCCGCGGCGACCTCCTCATCGTCAAGCTCACCGCCCGTGGTGTTGAACGAGTGAAAGATGACCGGTGGGTGGCTGTGCTCGTCGTGCCACACCTGAATGGCGGTCTGCAGGCATTGGGCCGCGAGCGCATCGTCGTAGCCACGCAGCACGCGGCTGGCAGCCGCGAGGGATGCGGCCGCGTCGTAGTTCAGCGGCGTGGTATGCGAAGTGAAGGCCCAGCGATCGTCCGGTACACCGGAATAAATGCCGTCGGTCTGCAGCGGCCCGAGACGGGCAGCGTAGATTTTGCCGTCGGTCTGCGAGGCGGCGTCGCCCAGGTGCGTGTATTCCTCGAGCGTGGGTTCGATGATGCCCGGGATGGCGTGGCCGAACTGCGCATATTGCGCCAGCAAGGCCAGAACGCCGTGCTTGATCTGCTGCAAGACGTCCGGAATGCCATCAGGGCGGCGGATCTGCACCAGTCGCGCCTGTTCATCGATGCTGGTCTCGTCCCAGTCGATGTGAAACGCCTCGCGCGTCAAGACCAAGTCGGTGATCACGCGCGCCTGTGTCTGTGTGCGCAAGTCATAATCACCGGCGTCATACCAGCCGCCGACGTTCAGCCCCGGAATGTGTTCGCCGGTCGCGAAGGGTGAATCGGAGGTTGCTCCCATCGCGTAGCCATCGAAATGCGTGTAGTTCACTGGCGCCTGGCGCGCATCGTCCATGTGCGATACGCCATGCCAGACCCGGTAGCTTTCGCGCACCTTCACATGATCCATTTGCACCGCCAGATAAGTGTCCAGCGACGGCTGCCACACGCCTTTGCGGTACACGTCGGCGCCGATTCTGAATGGACTTGACCGATGGCCCGCATATTCGAGTGCGTACACGCCTGACTCGTGCACCGGCGAGAAATCGAATGAGGCGTATTGATAGCGCAGCCATCGTCCCCAGGGCTTGATGGCCCCTTGGAAGACTTCGCCGTAGTTGCCTTCCGAGTTCAAGCGCAGCACGCGCGCCGTCTTCGGCGCCTCAAACAGCGGATCCAGTTCCAGCACGGCGATCTTCGAGCGCAGCGGCGTATAGCCGACCTGGTTGTACGACACCACCGGTGGCCGGATCCAACCGGCGATGACATTGGGATGGATATGCCACACCAGGGCGTTGTCGGTGCGGTTCGCCGGGATCAGGCCACGCACCACGAACCAGCCGTTCTGTGCCCGCTCACGGGCATCAAACAGCATCAGTGCGCCGCTGTCCGAGGTGATGCTCACGCGCGTCGAGGGATCTTCGGGCGACAGGACAATTTGATGTCCGCTGGCCAGGGGCAGCGGTTCCGCCACGCCGCCGGCATCACGCTCCATGGGCCCGTTGGGATGGCGCGGAAAAATGCCGAAGGCATCGTCCAGCATGTAGCTCTTGCCGAAGTACGCCGTGGGAAGAAAATCGAGATTGAATCCGGCTTTGCCCACCAGAGCTGCGGGCAGCGGGTGATCGAGATGAATGGTGACGCGGAAGCCTTGACCTTCGGCGGTGAGCTCGATGCGGTAGCTCAATGCCAGATCGGGGTAGCCGGAATACGCGATCAATTGATCGGGCAGCGCCCCATGTCGGCGCTGAGTGAACTTCGGCACCACGTCCCACTGCTCGGGCGTCGGCTGCAACCGCACCTCGCCGTCGGTGGCGATACGCTCGCCATGGAGAATGATTTCCACGCCGCTGAGTTTCTGGTCGCGGAACACTTCGTGGAATGTGTTCTGGTAGGCCAGGACGCTCAGGCCTTGAGTCTCGAAGTAGTCCTGATCGTTCAGATGCAGATCAGCGGCAATTACCGGACCGCCTGACAAAGCCAGGCACATCAGGAGCAATTTGCAATGCATGAAGAATCTCTAGGTTGCCGCCGGATACCGCGAGTATGTTCGCGGATGGGGTGGGCGATGGCAACCAGCGCTAGGAGTGCGTTACCCGCGAAATCCAGGAGGTTCGCAGAAACGGTGCACGTCGCCACAGACGCAAATCCACTCCCGCAGGGTACTGGCGGCCTATCCCGAGGAATAGTCGCAGTTCCCGGTCGCGCACGCCCGCGCGCGCCAGCAGCCGCCGAGGCGAGCGGTTGAAGGCAAGCGTGTAGGAGTAGAAATGCGTGCGGCCGCGGCGTGCGAGATCGTCGTGCACCGCACGGCGCAAGGTTTCGGCAAGTCGCCGCCCACGCTGACTCACGGCGATAAATATGTCGAACAAATAAGCTTCATGCGTCTGCAGCTGCAACAGCGGTGCGCCGGAGCTGCCCGGTATGGGCGCTGCGTCGAACTGTGCCCAGCTATAACCCACCAGTTCCGATCCAGCCAGCAGGCCCAGACATTCGCCGCGCGATAGCCGGGCGATGAACGGCGCGGCCGGATAACGCGGATCGACGCGCACCATCTCGGCGGCATCATCCGCCGTGAGTACACGCACCCGGTAGTCTGCGGGCAATGAGAACGCCGGGTCGGGGGCGGAGTTTTCCTGCGCCACGAAGTATGGGTAAATCACCAATCCCGTTCGCGCCAGCCGGTCCAGTATCTCCTGGATCAGCAGGCCGTGCTTCAACCGGCCCCAAAGCCGTGGCAGTACTTCGCGCCACGGCGCTCGCCGGGGTGCTACCAGTTCTATCGACTTCATGGATCGATACCGCGCTGCTGGAGGATGCCCGGGCGCGCGTCCGCCAGGCCTGCGGAAGTTCGTACGATCTCCCGGAATACCGATTCATAGCGCTGCGCCACCGAACGCCAGCCATGGCGTTGCGCCACCAGCTCGCGATTCGCCAGGCCAAAACGGCGGCGCAGCGCCGAGTCCGCCGCAAGGCTCGACAGGGCGTTCTCGAGCGCGGCCACGTCTTCGCTCTCCACCAGCAGGCCGTTGACCTGTGGCTGAATCAGTTCGACATTGCCCCCCACTTTGGTCGCAATCACCGGCAGCCCGGCGGCCATGGCCTCGAGCATCGCCATGCTGCAGGACTCGGCACGCGACACCAGCGCGAAGACGTCGGCCTCCGCGTACAGCGTGGCCAGTTGGGCCCGGTCGACAAAACCGTGAAAGCGCACGCGATCGGCCACCGCGCAGGCGGTGGCCAGCTGGTGCAGCGCCGGGCCTTGCGGTCCTTCGCCGGCGATGTCCAGGCTCAATGTGCGATCCGGTGAGCGGGCGAGGGCCTTGATCAGTGTGTCCAGGCCTTTGCGCTCAATCAGCCGGCTGACCGTCAGGATGCGCGCACCGCGGCGCACGGGTGATTCCGCGGCCAGCGGCGCAGGGGCGGCGCCGTTGAGGATCACTTCGATGCGAAGCCCCGGCAGCGAGGCGGCCGCCAGGCGCCGCAGGTCCTGGCTGTTGGCGATCACCCGATGCGCGCGCCGCCAGATGCGGCGAGTGAACGGCATCATCAGCCGGTGGTAGAGCCGTAGATGCGGCGTATACCCGGGGACGTCGGATCCGCGCAAAGAAACGATGTAAGGCAGTTCTCGATGCGCTCCCGGTAACAGGCTCAGCAGGCCGGTGGGCAAGCCGAAATAGTAGTGAATGGCATCGTAGCGGTTGGACCGGGCCAGCGCGCGAAGCCGCGGCGCGGCGAAGGCGACGAAGCTGACGGCGCCGAGCAGCCCGATATCGTGCACGCTGCGCCGGTGACAGCGTACGCGCAGCACCCGCACGCCATCGATCTCCTCATCGCTCTTGCCCCGGCCGGTGGCGGCAGTCAGGAAGTCGACCCGATGGCCCATGGCCACGAGTTCGCGCGCGCTCGCCAACGAGGCGTACGCGGCTCCGCCTCCGACGGGCGGGAACTCATAGTTCACGAACAGCAGGCGCATGAGACTCACCAACATCCCTGGGAATCAGCGAAACTATACGGACCGGCGTTCAATCCTTTTGAGACCTGGCCCGCTTCCCCCGGCAGTCGTGGCGAATATTTTTGCTTGCGTGCCGGGCGGACCCAAACCGCCTCCACTGCTGCCGGCACTAACACTGCCCCACGAGCCAGTGTGTGAGTGGAAAATTTGACATAAACGCCGACGATGGGCCGTGCGCCAGCGAGCAGACTTTTGCACCGAATCCCGCTAGGCGGGTTCAGTAGAACTCGTCGGACATCCGGCGCTGGCGGTCGCGGCATGAGCCGACTGCAACGCTATCGGCGGCTCCGCGCGGACTGGGGTAAGATGCCGCCAACTACAACGAGGGGCAGACATGGCCGCCAAAAAGAAACGTCGAGCGAAAACCACGGCGAAAAGCGGGTCACGCAAGGCTTCCGCCAGGCGACAGGCCAGGAAAGCGGTACGTCGCGTGCGCGCCGGGGCGCGCAAGGCCAAAGCCAAGGTCAAGACCAAGACGGCTGCCAGAACCAAGCGCGCCGCCAAGCGGGGAGCTACCGTTGCCCGGGCCGCAACCAAGATGGTCAAGCGAGGCGCCAGCCAGGCGCGCAAGGCCGGCATCGCCGGCCAGAAGATGGTCTCGGAAGGGGCCAAGGTGGCCATCGAGAAGATCGAAAGCGCGGTGCAGACTGCGGCCGAAGCCACGGCCTCGGCGCTGACCTCAGTGGCCGATAGCGTCAAGAGCATCGCCCAGAAATAGCCGCTGATTCACGGCCGCCGGCCACGGCGGCTGTGGGCTCGTTAGTCCGGCAGGGTGGTCGCGCTGGTGATCGAGAATCCGCCGTGAACGCCGGGAGCTGCCGCCAGCCCGGCGCGTGACACCGGCTGCCCGCCGCCTATCCACACCTCGACCCGGCCCTTGGGAATGCGGTGCACGCCGGCTTCATCGACCACTCCAAGGCCGCGATCGTGCAGGGGAAATCTCACGTTGGCGGTTTCTCCGGGTTGCAGGTGCAGCCGTCGAAAGCCGTTCAGGGCCCGAAGCGGCGCGCCGGCAACGTCAGGGTGCGTCAGGTAGAGCTGCGCCACCTCATCACCGGCCAGTGCACCGGTGTTGGTGACGTCAACCGATACGTTCACCGTCTCCTCGGGCGCAATCTCATCGTGATCGACCTTGAAGTTGCCGTAAGCGAATGAGGTGTAGCTCAGTCCGTATCCGAACGGATACAAGGGCTCACCGCCGAAGTAGCGATAGGTGCGGTTGGCCATCGAGTAGTCCTCGAAGGCCGGCAGCTGCTGCACCGACTTGTAGAAGGTCACCGGCAGGCGACCCGCAGGGCTGAAGTCGCCCGCCAGTGCCTGCGCCACCGCCAGGCCGCCGGCCTCGCCCGGGTACCAGGCCTCAACAATGGCTGGCACATGCGCGTCGGCCCAATTGACACCCAGCGCGCTGCCGTTGGCGAGTACCAGCACCATGGGTTTGCCCAGCTCTTGAATGCGTCGCATGAGGGCCAGCTGTGGTGCCGGCAATTCAATGTTGGTGCGATCGCCG
The DNA here is from genome assembly GCA_036496405.1 of Steroidobacteraceae bacterium. Classification (GTDB taxonomy): domain Bacteria; phylum Pseudomonadota; class Gammaproteobacteria; order Steroidobacterales; family Steroidobacteraceae; genus FEN-1191. The sequence goes on from DASXLF010000219.1 coordinate 7,172, forward strand.
CCCAGGAAGCCGTCAGCCTCGATCTTCATCTCCTCGCCCTCGACCCGGGACGTCAGCCCCATGGCCAGGATGATGAGATCGGCCCGGCGCGCGGCCTCGAGCGCCGAGCGCTCATCATTGCCGGGCAGACCCCAGACCAGGTGCGCCTCGGCGCCACGCACGCTCTGGTAGTACTCAATCTTTATCGGGTAGGCGTGGCCCTTGCGCAGACGGATTCGCCGGGTCTGCGTGGTGGCGGGACGATGATTGGTCCAGTCCTCCACCAGTACCTTCCCATCGAGCCAGACCCGATAGCCGTCCTGGCCGGTAAATCCGAGCAGGTAGTCGCGCGTCTCGCGTGGCACCAGTGCGCCGCTCCAGCGCACCGAATAGTTCTGTGACAGCTTGGGTGAGACGCCGCCGAACCCCCATACAAAGTCGATCGTCCGGTCGCTGCGAGTCATCACCGGGGCACCCGTCAGGGTGATGTTCGGAAAATATTGTCCCTTGAGACCGGTGGCCGCGCGGGTGGCGTCACGGAACAGCGATGATGCCGGAACCGGCCTGAGTACCGGTCCGAGCAAGCCGGTGCCTTCGGCATACAACACTTGGGAGGCGGTAAATCGTTGACGAATACCCTGCAGCAGCGTCACCGGCCGGGAGGGTGTGCCGTTGTAGTTTCCCTCCAGGGCATCCAGGCTGTCGGCGTCCGGGCCGATCACGGCGATGGTGCGGTAGCGCCGCTTGAGCGGCAGCAGATGATTCTGATTTTTCAGCAGCACGATGGACTCGCGTGCCGCCTGTAACGCCAGTTCACGGTGCTGCTCGGTGTCGTTGTCGGCGGCGGTGATCGCGGAGTACGGCTGCGTGCCCGGTGGCGCAAACAGGCCGAGGCGAAAGCGCGCCAGGAACAGTCGCTGCAACGCCCGATTGATCGTCGCCTCCGGCAGCAGGCCCTGTTGAACGGCCTGCGATATGGCGTGTGATTCGCTGCCGACGCCCGAGGGCGGATAGCGGCAGATCAGGTCGGTGCCGCTGTTGAAGGCATCCGCCGCCGCCTGTTCCAGCGAGCCGGCGAACTGGTGTCCGTCAAAGATATCGCTCACCGCCCCGCAATCCGATACCACATAGCCCTGGAACCCCCAGTCGCGACGCAGGTGCTGCTCGAGCAATACCTCGTTCGCGCACGCCGGTTGCCCGTTGAGCGAGTTGTAGGCGCACATCACGGACTGAGCCTTGCCTTCCATGACGGTGGCGCGAAAGGCCGGTAGATAGGTGTCCTCCATGTCGTGCCGCGACAGCTGTACATCCACCGTGTGCCGCGTAGGTTCGGGGCCGCTGTGCACGGCGAAGTGTTTCGGTGTCGACACGGTCTTGAGGAAATCCGGATCATCGCCCTGCAGGCCGGTGACAAAGGCGACCCCCAATCGCGAGGTCAAATACGGATCCTCGCCATAGGTCTCCTGGCCGCGTCCCCAGCGCGGATCGCGAAATATATTGATGTTCGGCGACCAGACCGTGAGTCCCTTGAACCAATCGGAGCCGCCATCGCCGTGCACCTCGGCGGCGTATTTGGCGCGAAACTCGGTGCTGATCACGCCGGCAATGCGATGTATCAACGGTTCATCGAAGGTCGCGGCCATGCCGATTGCCTGCGGAAACACCGTGGCGATGCCGGCGCGCGCGACCCCATGCAGGCCTTCATTCCACCAGTTGTATGCCGGCACACCCAGGCGCCCAATGGCATCGGCGGTGTGCACCAGCTGCGATGCCTTTTCCTCCAGCGTCATGCGTGCGATCAGATCATCCACCCGCTGCGTCATTGGCAGCCGCGGATCACGGAAGGGGGCTGTCTCGGGCTCCTGCGCCCCGGCCCTAAGGCACAGGCCCGCGACCAGCAGCCATGCCGAAATCGCGAGTGTCCTGGATGGCATGGCGGCGATGGCTGCAAATCCCCGTGAAGTTTTTGATTTACTATTGCAACACGCGCTGTTATTGGTAGCGCTACCAATTCGCAACATGCTACGGCCGGAGGCTGATGTGCGCAAGCCTCGCACGATTTTCCGGGTATTGCCCTGGGTACTGCTCGTCGGCCTGATGGGTCATGTCCGCGAGAGCGTAGCGTTGGGCCAGCCGCGGTACGTGCAGTTCAGTGCCAGTGCCCATGGCTTTGCGCTCATCAACGCCGGCAGGGCGGCGACGCTGGTGATCGACTCGGGTGACGCTGCCGGGGTTGCGATTGCTGCCGGCAATCTACGCGCGGACATCACTCGCGTAAGCGGGCTGGACGCGCCCCTGAGCAGCACTGGTGTGTCGCCCGGCGCGACGATCGTTCTCATCGGTACCATTGGCCACAACCGGCTCATCGATCAATTGATCGCCGACAAGAAGCTCGATGTGTCGCCGATCACCGGTCGGTGGGAATCATTTCTGACGCAGGTGATCGCGAGCCCGTTTCCAGGCACGGAGCGCGCGCTGGTCATCTGCGGCAGTGACCGGCGCGGGACCATTTTTGGCATTTATGACTTGTCGGAACAAATGGGGGTGTCGCCCTGGTACTACTGGGCCGACGTGTCGACGCAGCATCACGATACGGTGTACGTCAGGGCCGGGCGCTATATCCAGGGCGAACCGTCGGTCAAGTATCGCGGCATATTCATCAATGACGAATACCCCGACCTGACCCGCTGGGTGCAGGAGAAATACGGCGCCGCGCCCGGCTATCCAGCCAGCGCGAACTACGGCCATGAATTCTACGCCCGGGTGTTCGAACTGCTGCTGCGGCTCAAGGGAAATTACCTGTGGCCGGCGATGTGGAACAACGCCTTCAACGAGGATGACCCGGAGAATGCCCGACTGGCCGATGAATACGGCATCGTCATGGGCACCTCGCATCAGGAACCGATGCTGCGCGCCCAGCAGGAGTGGGATCGGCGCTACCTGCAGGAATATGGACACTGGAACTATGCCAGTCATCCACAACTGCTGGAGAATTTCTGGCGCGACGGCATCCGACGCAATAAGGACTATGAAAGCCTGATCACCATCGGACTGCGCGGCGCCAACGATACGCCCATGGCCGAAGGCGGACCGGAGGCGAACAAGTCTCTGCTGGAACACATCGTCGACGTGCAGCGCGGGATTCTGGCCGAGGAACTCAACGCGGATGTCACCCGCGTGCCGCAGGTGTGGTGCCTGTACAAGGAGGTCATGGACTATTACGACGCCGGCATGCGGGTACCGGATGACGTGACTTTGTTATGGGCCGAAGACAATTGGGGCAACATTCGCCGCCTGCCGACCGCCGGGGAGCGCCAGCGGGCGGGCGGCGCCGGCATTTACTATCACTTTGACTACCATGGCGAGCCCAGAAGCTATCAGTGGATCAACAGCAATCCGATCGCCAAAGTCTGGGATCAGATGTCCCTGGCCAAGCAGTATGGGGCGGATCGCATCTGGATCGTCAATGTGGGGCACCTCAAAGGTTATGAGTTGCCCACTGAATATTTCATGCACCTGGCGTGGAACAGCAATCGCTGGCGCAACGACAATATCAGCGAGTTCACGCGCCTGTGGGCCGAGCGGGAATTCGGCCGTGCCCATGGTGCGCAGATCGCCGATATTCTCGGCAAGTACAGCAAGTACAACGGCCGGCGTAAACCCGAATTGCTGGACGCCAATACCTATAGCCTGGTGAATTACGACGAGTTCGAGAAGGTGGTGGCCGACTTCAATGCCATCGCGGCGCGCGCCGAAAAAATCTCGGCACGGCTCTCGCCCTCGCAGCGCGCAGCGTTCTACGAACTGGTGCTGTTTCCCGTCAAGGCATCGGCGCAACTGAACGAGATGTATCTGGCCGCCGCGCGCAACGCTTTGTACGCGCGCCAGGGCCGCGCCAGCACCAACGACATGGCGATGCGGGTACGTTCGCTGTTTGCGGCCGAGACCGGCTTGATGGATTATTTCAATCGCTCGTTTCTCGCCGGGCGATGGGATCATTTCATGGATCAGCCGGTGATCGGTTACACCGGTTGGCGTGACCCGCCACAAAATACCCTGGGCGCCATCACATTGACGGACATTCAGCCCCTGCCTGGCGCCGTCATGGGTGTGGCGGTGGAGGGCTCGGTGGCCGCAGTCACCGGCGGCCAGGCGTTAATGCCGCAGTTCGACGTGTTCACGCAGCAGCGGCATTACGTCGATATTTTCAACAAGGGTCGTGCTGCCTTTGAGTTCACCGCGGTAAGCGACCGGCCGTGGATCGTTGTGGACGTTGCCAAAGCCCGTGTGGGCGAGGATCGGCGGATCTGGATCGGCATCGACTGGAGCAGGGCGCCGCCGGGCATTGCCAGTGGCATGGTGACGCTGAGCGGTGCCGGCAATCGGGTGGAGTTGCCGATCAGCGCGTTCAATCCGCCGCAGATCAGGCCGCGGTCCGTGCATGGATTTGTCGAGAGCGGCGGCGTGGTGTCGATCGAGCCGGAACATTTCACCCGCCGCAAGGATGCCGGCAGCAATCGCTGGGTCACCATCGAGGACTACGGGCGCACGTTGTCGGGCATGCGCAGCGAGGGCCTGACGGATGCACCCAGGGCCGTGCCTGGCAAGAATTCACCCAGTCTCGAATACCGCGTGTACTTGTTCAGCACCGGTTCGTTTGACATCACCACGATCACCGCGCCGACACTGAATTTCCTGGCCGGCCGCGGCCTCCAGTTTGCGCTGTCGGTGGACGATCAACCCTGCCAGACGGTCACAGTGGTCGGTGCGAACTCCAGGGCAGCGGATTTCCACGAGCAATGGGCGCAGTCAGTCACGGATAACGCGCGTTATGCGCACGCCACGCTTGAATTTGCGACGCCCGGCTATCACACGCTCAAATTCTGGATGCTCGATCCCGGTGTGGTACTGCAGAAGATCGTCATCAACGCGGGTGGGCTCAAAGCCAGCTACCTCGGCCCGCCCGAAAGCTTCCACGTTCTGGAGCGGACCGCGGGGGGCCCGGAAGGCCCCCCGCGATAGCGCGTCACTGGATGGTATAGCTGTACGGAATGGCCGCCAGCTGGTCCCCCGTCAGCTGACCGTACGGCGGCAGGTCACCCACCGCATCGTCGACGTACAGGATGCCGTTGACCACCTGCCCGGAACTGCCGGACGGAGTGATCGTCACGTCGATCACCGCCGACTGATGTGGGTTGATGGTGATCGGTGCGAACGTCGCCAGCGTCGACGGATCGAGCGCTGCCTGCCACAGGTCGCCGGTGTCGCTGGTCACGGTGGCGTCGAACTCGTTGCCGGTGGCAACCAGATTCATCTGCACGAATCCGGGTGGCGCGGGACCCGAGTACGGACCGAGCTCAGTGGGATTGGCACTCCAGACTCCCGGTGAGACATCGGAGCCCGCGGGAGCGTACGTACCAACTGCCTGGTTGTGGGCCAGCGGTGGCGCGAACAGATCCGGATCTCCCGGGAATGGACTGAATTCGAACTCCACCGGCAAGGTTGCGCTCGCAAGGACCTGCACGCGCGAGACCTGTGTCGGCACCAGCCATATGGGCGTGGCCGGATCGGCTGTCGATCCCAGCGGCAGCGCGTAGCCGGCGGCGATGTTCGCTGGCGGAGCGAGCGTGGTCAGAGTCATATTGGCTGTGGCGTTCAGGCGCGCATCCAGAAAGTATTGTTCCGCTGCCGGCCCGTTGTTGGTGATCGTAACCGGTATGGTCACCGGTACGCCGGCTGCCAGACGGACGCGCCGGTTGCCCGGGAGTGCCGGGGCATTGACGAACACGTTATCCAGCAGGATGTTGCCGGTGAATCGCTGCGTGATCTCATCGCCGACCACGGGGTCGGTGAAATCCACGATCAGAGTCCAGGTGCCGGCATCAGGGTTGACGGCATACGCGGATAGCGATCTGCTGTTGGTGGCGCCGCCGTTGTTCTGGGCGAACCCGACCGCCACCCCTTCCGGATTGACCAGGTACGAGCCAACAATGTCACCACTGTCATTGGTGAGCGAGACGTTAGCCGTGACACTGGAGTGCCCCGGACCGATATTGAACTGATAGTAAGCGACCTGGCCGATCTGGAACGGCGTCCTGCCGTTGCCACCGATGAGCACGCCGCTGAAGGCGCCACCGTTATTGACATTCACCAGGCTGCGCAGCGTCACCGGGATGGAGTTGCTTTCGCTGCCCAGGAAGGCGTCAGTGCCGCCACCCGAGGAGCTGAGCACGATGGAGCCGGATGCGTCACCCGGAGTCGAGGGCAGCGTTGCGCTCACGCGCAATGTCTGGCTCTGGCCAGGGGGCAGAAAGAACGAGGAAGGCGTGACCGAAGCGAATGGCGCGAAGCGCTGCGTGGCCGTACGCCACAACACCGTGCCATTGCTGCCGCCGGCCGAAGCCGAGGCACCGAAGATGATGCCGGTCCACACGCCCGCCGCGGGCGAGCGCACATCCACGACGGCGGAGTTCTCGGGACCCTGCGGCAGCGAATAACCGGCGAACCGGCCCTGCGGATCCACCAGGCTGAGTTGTCCCGTGGTCATGAAAGCGATCGACGCCGTGAGCCGGTCGGCGCTCTTCGAAACCGTGAAGTGGAAGACGCCGTAGTCGTCCTGGTTGCCAAACGGTCCTTCGAACTCCGGACTCGTGGCGTCGCTGAGCGCGATCGAACCGGTCTGCACATTCTCGTCGGGCCCGAAAGTGCGCCCGCTGACCTGCACCGATTGGCCGACGCCGCTCGGGTTGCTGACGTTTACCGACCAGCTCTGCGAGGAGCCGGGACTGGCTACGGCGTTGAGCTGGCTCTGGGACAGCAACAGCGCCTGGCCCGGCCCTGGTCGCGCCACGTTGATCGACTGCGCCAGCAGCACGGCCTTGTAGACATTGAGCAGTCCGGCACCCTGTTCGGTGGCCGGAAGTCCGAGGTCCGTGGCCGTGCTGGTGATGATCTGCTTGACCAGCGACGGCGAGGGCGATGCGCCGCGGTGGGAACTGCGGTAGGCCTGAATGATCAGTGCCGCGGCGCCCGCGGTCAGCGGTGAGGACAGGCTGGTGCCGCCGCTCGATTCGATGTTGGAGGGATTGCCGGCGGCAAAGTCGGTGCAGTCGCTAAAGTTCGGACTGGCATCGCAGGAAGCCCACGCCAGATCGCCTGGCGCCACCAGATCGATGGTGCCGCCGCTCTGGTCGAAACCACCAGAACTCAAGGCGCTGATATTGTCGTTCAGCCAGCCGGTGGTTGCGAAGTAGCGTGCTGCCGCGTAGTTGGTCTGCGCATAGAAGCGGAAGGTGGTCGAGGCGCCCACGTCGATGACGTTCGGATCGGTGCCCGGAGAGCCGATGGTGTTGTTGACACCCGCATCACCGCTCGAGACCGTGACCGTCGTGCCCGCCCGGACGGCCGCTTCGTTGAACAGCTTGGTGGCATCGGTGGAGGTCTGGTCCGGGAACGGATTGCCGCCGAAGGATTCGTTCAGCACGTCCACATGATCGACGGTGACCGCGTATTCGATCGCCTCCAGAAAGTTTGATTCAGTCGTGTCCTCGAAACTGCCGAACACATCCAGCCCCACCAGCGATACGCCCGGGGCCATGCCCTCGATGCGCACGCGGCAGGCCGCCGGGTCAGGCTCGGCGGTGAATCCGCTGACGTTGTAGACATGGATACCCTGGCCGGCGATGGCATTGGAATCGATGAACGCCTCGCCACCGGCGGTGGGCTGTCCGGGGCCGTCGCCGCTGAAATCCTGGTAATCGACAAATACCGACCGGCCGTTGGCGCGAATAAAATTCACGTTCTGCGTGTCAATGCCATCGGCGATGTAGGCAACCTTGACGCCGGCGCCGGTAAAGCCGAGTGAGCGCGCCGTCTTGGCCTGAGGATCATCCGAGTCGGTGTTGGTGGTCTGCAGCCCCTCCGGATCCAGCTGCACCTTGCCGTTGCTGCCACAGGCTCCCGGAATGACATTGAGGGGCAGCGAGGTCGGTGGCCCCTTCTGCTTGCGCGCCGCGATTGCCGCCGCGGTGGGCCGCCGATGGATCACGACATCGGGGATTACTTCGGCCACCGCCGGGTTAGCCTTCAGGCGCTGCAGCTCGCCATCCGACACTTGCGCCGCCAGCGAATTGACCATGCGAAATGCTTTCACACGTGCAGCATTCACCTGCCGGAGCTCGCCCATTACCGGCGCCTGATCGTTCGCGGCGTCCGCGCCCGAGAGCCGGTTTCTCATGATCACGATCACGGAATGGTTCGCGCCCTGCGACAACTGCGCTGCCAGCGCAGGAGTCATGGGGGAAGTGGGATCCAAAGGCTCGACCGCTGAGGCATCCAGCGATAAAGCGGCGCCAAACCCTACGCAAGCAATCAGCACCGGCCACAATAATGAGTAATTTTTACGCACGGCTCCCCCTGGCATTCATATTGGTATCCATACCATCTGATATTGTTAAATGCGCAAATCGCAAATGGTGCCGAGCCGGACGCTGGCACGCTGACGAGACCCCCTGGCGGCGGTTTTTATTGGCGTCAATAACGCAGTTTCCGCCGTGCTTTTAAATGTGCACCAATTGACACTCGCGGTCAATCGCGAACAGAGAGCGGACGGCAAATGCCTGAATCAGTAATCGATACGTGTGGACTGTGCGTGACCAGCGCTTCAGGACTGCGCGTCGATCTCAATGCCAATGGTTCACTGCGTCGCTTCCAACGCGATGCGATTTCGCTGGCGCTGTTCGTCGGCAGCGAACTGGAGGGCGGGCCGGCAAATTTGTACTTGAGGCGCCGCGCGCATTCGCTTGAGTGGACACCGCTTCTGGGGCCGTGCAGCAACACGCGCTTTCACCTCGGTCCGGCGCGCGCAAGCCTCGTGGGCGTCGGCTCATGGCACGGCATCGACTATTCGATCGTGCTGCTGCTGGCGCAGGATGAGCCGGCCTGGTTCTGGCACGTGCGGCTTGAGAACACCCGGGCGACCGCTCAGCAAGTGGATCTGACCTACGCTCAGGATCTGGCGCTGGCACCGTACAGTGCCGTACGCATGAATGAGTACTATGTCAGCCAGTACGTCGATCACACGCCGCTCGTGCACGCCACGCACGGCGTCATGATCGCTTCACGGCAGAATCAGGCGGCGGAGGCGCGTCATCCGTGGAGTCTGATCGGCTCGCTGCGCACCGGCGCCTCCTATGCCACCGACGCGCTGCAGTTGCACGGATTGGCGGCCCGTTGCGGGGGAGTACCACCGGGCCTCAGCGCCGATCTGCCCGGCGAGCGTCTGCAGCATGAACATTCAATGGTGGTCATTCGCGACGCGCCCTTGCTGCTGGCTGCTAATGGCAGCGCCAGTGCCGGGTTCTTTGGTTCGTTTCTGGCGGATCATCCCGATGCGACTTCGCCCGCGGACCTCGAACGGGTGAGTAAGGTGCTCGCGCTGCCGGAGGCAGCGCCGGTGCCGGTGAGCTTGCAAGCGAGCGATCTGAAGCCGGCCACCGCCCGCGATGCCGCGACGCTCTTCAGCGCCGCGCCGTTGCTCGAGTCGCTGGATCTCGATGAAGCGTGCCTGACGAGCTATTTCGGATCGCGGCGCGAGTGCGAGGAATGGGATGAGCACGGCCGGCGGTTATCCTTCTTTAATGGCGGCCATACGCATGTGGTGTTGCGTGCCAAGGAACTGCTGGTACTGCGCCCGCACGGCCATCTGCTGCGTACCGGCCGTCACACCACGCCGGATGAAACCGCGTTAACGTCGACCGTGTGGATGAGCGGGGTGTTCCACTCTCTGCTCACTCAAGGCCACGCCAGCATCAATCGCCTGCTGTCGACGGTGCGCAGCTACATCGGTCTGTTTCAATCGCACGGGCAGCGTGTGTTTGCGCAGATCGATGGCTCATGGCGATTGCTGGCCGTACCGTCCGCGTTCGAGCTCTCGCCCAATGCCTGCCGCTGGATCTACCGGCACGCGGCCGGAGTCATAGAGGTTCGGGCCGCGGTCAGCAGCGACACGCACGAACTCACGCTCTCGATCGAAGTCAGTTCCGGCGAGCCGGCCCGTTTTCTGGTGTCGCACCACATTGCCCTCAACGATGATGATGGCAGCATGCCGCGCTCGGCCCAGTGGCGGCGCGACGGCGATGCCATCGTGATCTCGCCCGCGCCGGGCAGCTGGCTGGCGGCTCGATTCCCACAGGGCAACTTCCGCATCATCGCGAGCGCCGGTACGCACCTGGAGCGGGTCGGCGGCGACGAGCTGCTGTTTCTCGATGCGCAGGCTCGCCAGCAGCCTTATGTGTGCCTGGTGAGTGCGCCGGCAAGGACAGTGGATCTGCGCATACAAGGCCACCTGATGTCGGCGGCGATTCCGGCGCCGTTATGCGTCGCACCGGACGAGGCCCTCATACCGGATCTGAGCGTGACTGTACCGCCGGAATGCGCGCTGGCTGAACCCATCGCGCACATTGCCGGCATCGTTCCATGGTTTACCCACAACGCGATGGTGCATTACCTGTCACCGCGTGGCCTGGAGCAGTACTCGGGCGGCGGCTGGGGAACACGCGATGTCTGCCAGGGGCCGGTCGAAATGCTGCTGGCGCTGGATCGCGTGCCGCCCATACGCGACTTGCTGCTGCGCGTGATGGCGGCACAGAACCCCGACGGCGACTGGCCGCAATGGTTCATGTTCTTTGAACGCGACCGCGACATTCGTGCCGGCGATTCGCACGGCGATATTGTCTTCTGGCCGCTACTGGTGCTGTCCCAATACCTGATCGCTTCCGGCGACACCGGCGTGTTGGATGAGATCGTGCCGTTTTTCGATTCACGCGGCGCTGATGCCGGTGAGCACGCGAGCGTATGGCAGCACGTTCAGCGTGCGCTGGCGCTGATCGATAAGCGCGTCATTGCCGGAACGGCGCTGGCAGCCTACGGGCACGGCGATTGGAACGATGCCCTGCAGCCGGTTGATCCGGCCATGCGTGAGCACCTGTGCAGTGCCTGGACCGTGACCCTGCACTTTCAGATGCTGACGCAACTGGCGCGGGCCCTGCGAGCCAGCGGGCGGGCCGAAGCGGCGGCCGGGTTGCAGCGATCGGCGGACAATGTGCTGCGGGACTTTCAGCGTTTGCTGGTTGTTGACGGCGTGCTGGCCGGATATGCCTTATTCGAAGAGGGGCACACGCGCTACCTGCTGCATCCGAGTGATCACACCACCGGTGTGCGCTACAGCGCCCTGGCAATGATTCACGCGATTCTCGAGGACATGTTGAGCCCGGCGCAGGTACGCGAGCACTTACGCCTGATCGATGCTCACCTGAGCGCGGCCGACGGTGCGCGCCTGTTTGATCGCCCCATGCCTTACCATGGCGGCCCGCAGCGCCTATTTCAGCGTGCCGAAACGGCGACCTTTTTCGGCCGCGAGATCGGTCTCATGTACATGCATGCGCACCTGCGGTACGCGCAGGCGCTGGCGCACGTGGGCGAGGCCGAGCGCTTCTTTCGTGCGCTGTGCCAGGCCAATCCGATCGCCATCCGCTCGATCGTGCCGAGCGCCACATTGCGTCAGGCAAACTGTTACTACTCCAGTTCCGACGCCGCGTTCGCCGATCGCTACCAGGCCGCTGAGCACTATGACCGGGTGACCTCAGGCACCATCGCCCTCGATGGCGGCTGGCGCGTGTACTCGAGCGGCGCGGGCATTGCGCTGGGACTCATCATGCGACGATTTCTCGGCATCAGCTGCGAAGCGCAGGTGCTGCACGTGGATCCGGTGATTCCAGGCACGCTGGACGGCCTCAGCGTGAGCAGCACGTTGCGCGGACGCGCCATCGAAATTCATTACCGCATCGGCGCTTCGGGTTGCGGCGTAAACGCAATCGCACTCAATGGCAACCGCCTGCCTTTTACCCGTGAATCGAATCCACATCGCCGCGGCGCCGCCCGTGTCGACATGGCGATGGTGCTGGGGCAACTGGCGGGCGGGGCCAATATCCTGAGCATCGACATCGGCGAGGGGTGATTCAAGTCCAGGCCGTGGGCGGCTCTCTTTATAATGCCGCGCATGACATACCCAGCGATTCTCAGCGCCCGGGCACTTCGCAAGCAGACACAACTCGATCGCGCGCGGCACCTGGCCTCGGCATTGCTGTGCGCGAGCCTGGGCCTGCTGCTCATCAGCGTGCGTTACCAGTCGCTCTGGCCCGGGCTGCGGTGGCTGCAGGCATTCGCCGAAGCCTCGGCAATCGGTGCGATTGCCGACTGGTATGCCGTGGTGGCGCTGTTTCGCCGGCCGCTGGGACTTCCCATCCGCCACACGGCGATCATTCCACGCAATCGGGACGCCATCGGCGAGGGACTGGGCGAGTTCGTAACGCAGTATCTGCTCACGCCCGAGACCATCGGCAACAAACTCGAGCGCTACGATATGGCGGGGCACGTTGCCACCTGGCTGGCGGCGCCAGCCAACGCCGCAGCGGTCGCGGATTCCTGCACCAGCTTCATTCCCGGATTGCTGCGGGCGCCTGACGATGCGGACCTGCGTCGCTTCTTCCAAACCAATGTCGCACCCCGGCTGCTCGAACTCGACGGGGCGGCAATCACCGGCAAGCTCCTGCAGGTGCTGGTGGATGCCGGTCTGCACCGCCTGGCGCTGGATCGTTGTCTCTCGGCATGCGATGGCTGGCTGCTGGCCAATGAAGCGCTGATCAGGACTAAATTCGCCGAGGCCTCAAAGTACACACCGGCGATGCTGGACAGCTACATCGTGCGCAAGTTCCTGACCGGGATTCGCGCTCTGGTCCACGACGTGGAGGCGCATCCCGAGCATCCATTGCGCGCGCAGTTTGAGCAGGCATTACGGGATTGGATTCGCGAACTCGGGCGCTCACTGCGCTACCGCGAAGTGGCGCGACATTGGCTGCAGAGTCTGCTCGAGGATTTTTCCGGCGACGAGAACTTTCGCCGCCTGCGCGAGAGCCTCGCAGCACGCGCCGAGGCAGATCTGTCGAAGCCCGATTCGTTGTTGCGGCAATATGTCGGTGCGCTGGTCACGACATTGGCGCAGGGGTTGTTGCGCGATCCGGCGGTGCTGGCGCGCTTGAACGGTGCCTGGACCGGCTTTGCCCGCAATGCGGCGCAAAGGCACGGCGGGCAGATAGCCACCCTGATTGCCGAAGTGCTCAAAAGTTGGAATGCGGACGAAGTCGGGCGGAAAATCGAACTGGAGATCGGCCGCGATCTGCAGTTCATTCGCATCAACGGCGCGTTGGTGGGCGGTACAGTGGGCGTGGCACTGCACGCCTGTACGCTGTTGTTACACTAGTCAGGAATCCTTGGCCTTCAGCCGCTCGTTGTTGGATTCAATGAAGGCCTTGATGTCCTCGGCGATCGCCAGCAGTTTCAACCACTGCTCCTTGTAGAGCGTCACCGGGAAGCGGCCCATGCCGTACACCGAGAGCGCGCCTTTTTCGCTGACCTTCAACGACAGGCGCCCGCGTTCCGGGCGCTTGAGCGCTTCATTCTCGGCCCTTAGCCGTTCAACCTCTGCTTTAAGATCCTCTGACATGTGCTGCTCCAATATTCTTTTCCTGAAACCGTGCGCGCAGCCATTGTCCGGCCTCGGCTACCGCGCGCCGACTGATATCGGCCGGCATGCCGAAGAAGGCATGAAAGGCGCCGTCATAGCGGCTGAGAGTCACCGCGACTCCGGCCTGCTGTAGCCGCTGAGCGTAGTCTTCGCCCTGATCGCGCAGCGGATCGAACTCGGCGGTGATGACCAGCGCCGGAGCCAGGCCGCCGAGATTCGCCGCCAGCAGCGGCGAGGCGTGCGGGTGCGCATGGGCGTCGGAGGTCCCGAGGTACATATCGTCGAACCATGCAACGTCACGCGCGCGCAGGAAATAGCCTTCGGCGTTGGCCGACATCGAGCCGCGCACCGGTGCACGCAGTTGAGTCACCGGATAGATCAGCAGTTGGCCGGCGATGGCCGGTCCGCCCTCATCGCGCAGACGTAGTGCGACCACAGTCGCGAGGTTGCCGCCCGCGCTGTCACCGCCGAGCGCGATTCTCGCGGGGTCGGCCCCTATTTTCTGCGCCTGTTCATGCACCCAGCGCACGGCTGCGGTGCAGTCATCGACTGCTGCGGGGAAGCGATGCTCGGGCGCCAGACGATAGCCCACCGACACCACCAGACAATCGGCGCTGCGCGCCAGGTTGCGGGCGACCGAGTCGTGGGTGTCAATGCTGCCCAATACCCAGCCGCCGCCGTGAAAGTACACCAGCACCGGCAGAGGTTCCATGTCGCGCGGCCGGTAGATCCGCACGGGTATATTGCCATCCGGCGTCGCGACCGTGAGATCCAGTACCTTCGCCATGGGCGCGCCGGGATCGGCCGGGAAGGGCGGGCCGCCCTGGCGCAGGATCGCTACCGGAACCTGATCCAGTGGCGGACCGGAATTCATGCCATCGAGAATGGTCTGCAGTTCTGGGTTCACCGGCATGCGCGCTCCTCCGCAAACAGTTTGCCAAATATGTGTGCCGCCGCAAGTGTTGTCAGGCCCGCGCCGCCCACGAGCGCCGCATGCAGGCCCCAGAAGCGCAGACCCGATAAACGCTCCAGAAGGCCACCGAGCCAGCCCACCAGGTTGTTGGCCATGAACAAGTGCAGGTAATAAATGCCGAGCATGGTGCCGGCGATTGCCTTGGGGGCGAGTCGTGCATACAAGGCCAGCCCGACCGGAAATACATTGGCAAAGCCGAGGCTATTGAGTACTTCGAATGCCATGACCCAGGCAATGCTGGCCCGCTGACCGTTGGTGGCCAATGTGGCGGCGGCAGTGAGCGACAGCAGTGCCGTGGCGCTGAAACCAAAGCCAATCGTGATCTTGATGATCTCATTGGGCTCGCGAAAGCGCTTCGACCACAGGCGCCAGAACGCCACGCTTGCCATCAGACTGAGTATGCTGACCGCGGCATCGAGCGTGATCAGCCACGTAGTGGGCATGGTGCGATGGAAAAAAACCATGTTGATGTGATCGGGAACCCACAGCAGGTAGGCATTGAAGATTTCCTGATTGCCGACGCTGCCGATTGCCAGCACCGGCAACAGCAACACCAGCACGATCACGATGCGCCGCTCGCGACCGCTCAAGCGCGCTGTCACGGTTGATGTGGCGCGCACGAGTAGCGGTTCCGCCGGTAGCCACTGCCGGCCTGAGCGGTAAATCGCCAGCGAGATCAGCATGCCGACGCCGGCGGCGCCGAAGCCGTAGTGCCAGCCGTAGAGTTCGCCCAGCGTGCCGGCAATCAGTGGCGCGACAATGACCGCGCCGCTGATGAACACGAAGTAAATCTGGTAGGCATCCGCTCGCCGCGGATCCTCGGGCGAATACAGTGAGCCGATCTGTCCGGCCAGATTGCCCTTGAAGCATCCCACGCCGGTCAACAGACACAGCAGCGCCAGTAGGAACGAGACATCGAAGGCCATGAGAAAATGGCCCAGCGCCATGAGAAGGGCGCCCAGGATGATCGTACGCGTACGCCCGAGCCAGCGATCGGCAACGAAGCCGCCGCCGATGGGTGTCAGATACACCAGGCCGGTATACAGACCGAAGATGGCCGATGCCAACGCCACGGTGGACAGTGGTCCGCCGTACACGCGTTCGACGATGCGGCGAAAGCCGCTGAATCCGGCGATGTGTTCGATGTGCCCGGGCAATAGAAGCTGGCGCACCATATACAGCACCAGCAAAGTCTGCATGCCGTAATAGGAGAACCGCTCCCAGGCTTCGGTGAACGCGATATAAGCAAGTCCGCGGGGATGCCCCAGAAAAGTACGCGTACTCATGCCAGATGGTTGACTGGCAGCGCCGTACTTGGCAAGTCGGGCAATAGGATTTAGACCAGCCGCCCTTGGAGTCTTCGGTCTTAGAAGTCCCGGGCGGCCACGCCGTCTTTCAGACTGCCGTCCGGCAATGGCACGGCGATGGGCGCGACCGCGACCCTGGCGATGCCCATGTCATGCGTAATCCCGATTTTGCGCGCCGTGGCTGGCGAGAGATCGAGGATCCGGCCCTTGGCATACGGTCCACGATCGAGGATTACGACCACCGCACTCTGGCCGGTCTTGATATTGGTGACTTTGGCCGTGGTGCCCAGCGGCAGCGTTCTGCTGGCGGCATTCACTCCCTGCGGATCCATTTTGGCACCGTCGGCCATCTTGCGGCCGGCGAAACGCTGCGCATAGAACGACGCGACGCCGATGCGTTGGTTGCCGGAACGATCGAGCGGCGGCTTTGCTGAATTTGTCGCTGGTCGTGGCTCATCCTGCTGCGGCATCGCCGGCGCCGTTGCCGCTGCCGCATTTACCACCGCCGCATCGTGACGCACGCAGCCGCTCGCGGCGAGCGCTACAAGCGATACAATAATCGGCAGCGTACGCAATGCGAATCCAGACACTTCTCGCTTCAATGCCAACTCTCGCTTCAATGCCAACTCCTTTCTCGAGGCTGCAATGCTCGTTCGGGCACTGCTGCCGGGTCTGTAGGAGAAGCCTGGAAACTGCCTCATTCAATCGCGTAGGCATTGCCTGACAGTGATGCGACAAAATCTGCAGCTTGACGAGTTGGTCGATGGCCAGCGATTCAGCCGCTTTAATTTCAATTTGTTGTTCTGGTCGTTCCTCGCCATGCTCGCCGATGGCTTCGATATTGCGGCGCTGGCCTCGGCGGCGCCGCAGCTTGGCAGGACATGGCACGTCGCCAGTCATGCATTTGCGCCGGCCTTGAGCGCCAGCCTGTTCGGCATTCTGTTAGGTGCGCCGATCCTGGGTTATGTCGGCGACCGCTTTGGCCGCCGATGCGCGATCGTGTGGGGCTGCATGATTTACGGTCTCGGCACGCTGGCGGCGGTGTGGTCAACAAACCTCGAGCAACTCACGCTGCTGCGATTTCTCGCCGGAGTGGGCATTGGTGGGCTCATGCCAAACACGATTGCCCTGACTTCTGAACTGGCGCCCAAGCGTTTGCGGGCAATGCTGATCGTCCTCATGTTCACCGGCATCACCGCCGGCGGCAGCATCCCCGGCTTTGTGCAGGCATGGCTGATACCGCACTACGGCTGGCAGATCATGTTCTGGATCGGTGGCCTGGCACCACTGCTGATCGCTGCCGGCCTCTGGTTGGCTTTGCCCGAATCGGTGAAGTATCTGGCATCGCACGGCGGTCAGCGCGCGACACTGCTGGCCACTGTGCGACGCATTCGTCCTGATCTGAGCATCGACGAGGATGCGCAGTTCACCATCGCGTCCACGCCGCAGGCGGCCGGCTCCGGCTTGCCGCAACTCTTCAGCGGCGCCCTTGTCTGGGTGACGCCGATTTTATGGCTCTGCTTTGCCAGCGCGCTCATGGCGAACTACTTTCTCAACAGCTGGCTGCCGTTGATATTCGAGACCAGTGGACTCAGCGCGCGCCAAAGCGGCACGGCCATCAGCTGCTATCACTACGGCGGCACTTTGGGAGGTTTGCTGGTGAGCGCGGTGCTTGGGCGCTTCGGGTTCACGGCCATCGCGGTGTTGTTCCTGCTGGCGGTGCCGGCAATCGCGGCCCTTGGGTTGCCGGGCGTTTCATGGATGGAAATGCTGGCGATGGTCACCATTGCCGGGTTTTGCACGCTCGGCGCACAGTTCGGCAACAACGCCGCCTCGGGTCTGCTGTATCCCACCGCCATTCGCTCGCGAGGATCCGGCTGGGCCCTGGCGGTGGGTCGATTCGGATCGGTGATCGGGCCGTTGCTGGGCGGGGTTCTCATCGGCATGAGGCTACCCTTGCGGCAATTGTTTCCTCTGGCCGCACTGCCCATGCTGGCCGGACTGATCGCCTCGGTCGTTCTGGTGAGCCTGTGTCGTCGCAGGCTCGGTGGCTTGCAAATTGATGATATGACGCAACCGGGACCCTCATCCTGAAGGATGAGCGGCCAGCTTGTCCGCTAGGTTATTATCCGCAGCGATCGCGTAGTCGTGCCGGCCGCGCGGCCCGGCTGCGGATGGTGAGCCTCTCAAATGACGCGTCAACCTGGCTTCAACACACAGTGCGTGCATGCCGCGCACGCGCCGGACATGAACACCGGTGCCGTGGTCGAGCCCATTCATCTCGCGACGACCTTTGAGCGTGATGCCGATGGCAGCTATCCACGCGGCTATCGTTACAGCCGCGAGGGCACCCCGAATCGCGCCGCGCTCGAGGGCTGCGTAGCGGCGCTCGAAGGCGGCATTGCCGCCGTTGCCTTTGCCTCGGGCCTGGCGGCGATCATGGCCGTGCTGGAGCTGGTGCGCGCGGGCGATCACGTGCTGGCGCCACTCGAGGCGTACCACGGGACTCTCAGACAGCTTCGAGAGTACGTGCGCGAGCGCGGGGTGGCAGTGGATTTTGTGGATTTCAGCCGTCCGAGCGCTGTCGAGGCGGCGATCAATGCGCGCACGCGCATGCTCTGGGTGGAAACTCCCTCCAATCCGTTGCTGAGCATCACCAATCTGGCGACGGTCGCCGCCATCGCTCACGAGGCGCAGGCGCGCGTCGTCTGCGACAACACCTTTGCGACGCCGGTGTGCCAGCATCCGTTCGACTTCGGCGCCGATATTGTGGTCCACAGTGCCACCAAGTATCTGGGCGGCCACAGCGACGTGCTGGGCGGATTGGCGGTGGTGCGCGACGACGAGCTGCTGCAGCGGCTCAGGAGCTGGCAGAGCCTGGCGGGTGCGGTGCTGGCGCCGTTCGATTGCTGGCTGCTCCGCCGCAGCATTGCAACCCTGGCACTGCGCGTGCGCGCGCAATGCCACAGCGCGCTCGCGGTGGCGCGTTTCCTCGACGCCCACGCGGCGATCGAGCGGGTTTATTACCCGGGATTGCCGCAGCATCCCGGGCATGCCATCGCCGCCGCGCAAATGCCCGGCGGATTTGGCGCCATGCTGTCGGTGTGCGTCGCCGGCGGCAGCGAAGCAGCCTTCGATACGGCCGCGCGGACCCGACTGTTCCGGCGCGCGACCAGCCTCGGAGGCGTCGAGAGTTTGATTGAGCACCGCGCATCCATCGAAGGGCCGGCCTCGGTCACGCCGCAGAACCTGCTTCGCCTGTCGATCGGCGTTGAGGACAGCGAGGATCTGATAGACGATCTGGCGCAGGCCCTGGCGTGAGCTCGACGGCGCTGGGCGCCATCTTCGTGTTATTCGCTTTTGCCGCCAATTCGGTGCTGTGCCGCATGGCCCTGCGCAACAGCGGCATCGATGCCGCCAGCTTCACCAGCATCCGCCTGCTCACCGGAGCACTCACTATGTGGGCGCTGGTGCGTCTGACACAGCGGGGACGCTCTCTCGGCGGAGACTGGCGCTCCGCGGCCGCCTTGCTGATTTACGCGGTGACCTTTTCGTTTGCGTATGTTTCGGTGACCGCGGGTACCGGAGCGCTGCTGCTGTTCGGGGCGGTGCAGCTGATCATGATTTCGGCGGGGCTCTTTGCCGGCGAGCGAATCGATTGGGGGATCGGCCTGGGCTGGATAGTGGCAGTGGCCGGCCTGGTGCTGTTGCTGTTGCCGGGGATCTCCGCGCCGCCCACTCTCAAGGCCCTGATGATGTTGTGTGCCGGAATATTCTGGGGCGTTTACTCGCTGTGTGGCAGGCGCTCGAGCAATCCGCTGAGCGATACGGCCGGAAACTTCGTCCGCGCCGCGCCCGGCGCGCTGCTCATCACGGCGCTGATGTGGCGGCATGTGTCGCTGGACAGGGCTGGCGTGCTGCTGGCCGTAACTTCCGGCGCCATCGCCTCCGGTCTGGGCTACGTCGCCTGGTACCGCATACTGCCGCGCCTGAGTGCTATCACGGCCGCCAACATGCAGCTGAGCGTGCCTGTGATTGCGGCCATCGCCGGGGTGTTGCTGTTTGGCGAAGCCATCACGCTGCGCCTGGCACTGTCATCGGTGCTGGTACTGGGTGGTATTGCGCTGGCAACGCGCCGGGCCTTTCAGCCGAAAGTCAGCAGCTCCGACACCGCGGCGCCATCCTTGCGTGGATCGGACGCACCGTAATTCATCCGCTGGGCCAGATTGCGCGCCACCGCCTGCCCGGCGCCCATGAGCGTAGACGAGAAGTCCCCGCGCATGATGAGCTCATGCCCGAGGGCGGCCAGCTGTGATCGGGTCGGCGGCGGGATGCGCGCCTCGAGATTCACGTCGCAGCCGTCGAAGGTGTCCTTGGAGAAGCGCGGCACATCCAGCGCGCTTTGGATGTCCATTCCGAAGTCGACGATGTTCGATACGAACTGTGCGTGCGCCTGTGCCTGATTCCAACCGCCCATGATGCCGAAGGCGATGCGCATGTCGCCGCTTTCCATGAAGGCGGGAATGATGGTGTGCAGCGGTCGCTTTCTTCCGGCCAGTGCGTTCGGATGCGTTGCCTCGAGGGTGAACAGGGCGCCACGGTTCTGCAGTATGAAACCCGCGCCGGCGACCGCCAGGCCAGAACCGAAGCCGACGCTGGCGAAATTGCTCTGGATCAGAGAAACCATGTTGCCGTGTCGGTCGGCTACCGCCAGATAGGTGGTACCGCGGTCGGCGCCCGGCGGCATTCCAGCGGACACGTGGCAATGAGCGGCGGCCGGATCGATCAGCGTGGCACGCTGCGTGGCGAATTCCTTTGAATTCAAGCCGGCTACTGGAATGTGCCCGAGCGCCGGATCGCCGACATAGCGCAACATGTCGGCGTAGGCGAGCTTCTTGGCCTCGATCATGATGTGCAGAGCACTGGCCGAATTGTGGCCCATGTCGGCCAGCGCAAAGCGCTCCATGATGTTGAGCATTTCAAGCGCGGCGATGCCCTGGCCATTGGGCGGCAGTTCAAATACGGTCCAGCCGCGGTAGCGGGTCGAGATGGGCTCAACCCATGCCGCCGCAAAATCAGCCAGGTCCGCTGCCTGCATGCATCCGCCGTGAGTGGCGAAAGTCGCCAGGATCCGGCTCGCCACTTCGCCGCGGTAGAAGCCATCGCGTCCACGCGCGGCGATCTGGCCATAGGTCCAGGCCAGTTCCGGATTCCTGACCAACTCACCGATGCGCGGTACCCGCCCACCGGGCAGAAACGTGCTGGCGGTGGCCGCATCTTCACCCAGGATGTCTGCACTGTCCCGCCAGTAGGCGTGCACCACATCGCTGACCGCATAACCGTGATTCGCGTAGGCAATGGCGGGTGCCAGCAGATCGGCAAAACTTTTGCTCCCGAAACGCCGCCGCAGTTGGTCCCAGCCATCGACGACGCCTGGAACGGTGACCGTATGGATGCCCCGTTGCGGCATGCCGCTGATGTTGCGCGATGCCAGGTAGTCGGCGCTCAGCGCCGCCGGCGACCAGCCCGAAGCGTTGAGGCCAAACAGCCGCTGGCTCTTCGCTTCATACACCAGCGCGAACAAATCCCCGCCGATGCCGTCGTTCATGGGGGCGACCAAACCCATCATGGCATTGATGGCAATCGCCGCATCCACAGCGTTGCCGCCGTTTTCGAGCACACGTGCGCCCACCTGCGACGCCAGCACGCTTTCGCTCGCGGCCACGCCCAGCGAGGAGGCGATCATGGAGCGCGACTGTGAGCGGTCCTGCGCTGCGAGTGCGTGATCAACTGCCGTCATGGTGCATCCCATAGTCGGTGCGGAAGGGCACGGCCGGCAGGCCCGCGCGGTTGTACAGATTCCCATCCGGCGTGTTGCCCCAGTCGTAGCGCACGGCCGCCGGGGCTGGCACCGCGGCACTCGACACCAGCACGTCATCGCCATCCAGTTCTGCCTGTGCCCAGACGAAATGACCGTCGGCTCCGGCGATGGCAAATCCGTGCACCACAACATCAGAATTCCTGAGCTTGAGACCGGAAGCAACGTTGGCGAACTTGAGACGAATGCGTTGCCCTTCGACCGTCATTGACTGGTATGTCGGTCCGGAGTCAACGATACGCTCGCCGTAGGCGACGCGCTCGGCGGCCAGTGCCAGGCGGTGGGCCACATCCTGCTTGTCCTTGGGGTGAATGTCGCTCGCATTGCCGACATCGATGGCGACGGCCATGCCGGTTCGAGGCATTGTCAACGCTGCGGCCTGGGCTTCCCTGAGCTCGGCCCATGGATATTCCGACGGTTGGCTGCCATCGGGTCCGAAACCGGCCAGTTGCACGAACAGAAATGGAAACTCGTAACCCCATTGCGAGCGCCAGTCGCGAATCAAGGCGGGAAACAGCGCCCGATACTGCGCCGCGCGATCGGCGTTGGCCTCACCCTGATACCAGATCACGCCCTTGACCTTGAAATGCTGCAGCGGGTACAGCATGGCGTTGTAGAGCGAAGTCGGCACACGTTGGCTCACGGGCGGCGTCGGGCCGGGCTTCGGCGGCATGCCCGAGTTCTGTGCCTTCCCCGCGGCCTTCGCC